>CAIOXR010000077.1 GCA_903862375.1 uncultured bacterium | reverse complement strand
TGATCTTGTATCTACAGACCCTAAAACTAATCTTAAATCCATCTCTTATGCAAACATCACTCCTTATTTAGTAGATGCAATAGTAGAGATGAATTTAAAGATTACAGATCTATCATCTCTGGATACTTCAAAGGCTACGTCACTTGTGAGTATGGTGAAGAATTTCCTTATAGATCAATCTATCATTATAAGAGATCTTACTGCAGGAGTATTTCATATAAATGGTGATGTGTGTGTGGATGACGTATGTATCAGTAAGGATAAATTTAAACAAATGATTATAGAACATGGGGGAGTATCAAATATTCCAAATTCAAATTCTGTAAATAATAAAGTAGAAAATGTCATAAACCCAACACCAATTGATAATAATTCAAATACTACACAAGAAAATACAAATACAGAAAATAATATTACTTCTACAATTGAAGATAATACAAATGTAGAAAATACAAATACAGAAGAACCAGTTCCACCATCAGAACCAGTGCAAACGATAGTTCCAGAAATACCGACAGAGGCCACTCCTGTGGTTGACAATTCGGCACCTACGACGAGTATTTAAGGAACGTAATATATATAAATTAGAAATTGGTATATAATATACTTATGGAAAAATATAAAATATTCATTATTGAAATAGCTAAAGAGGCAGGGATTATAATGAATAAACATTTTAAAATTGGTATGATTCATATAGAGAAAAAAGATACATCTCCAGTTACTGAAGCAGACTTAGCTATAAATTCTTTGCTTATTAAAAGAGTGAAGGAACTATTTCCTAAGCATAGTGTTTTAGGAGAAGAAGAAAGTTGTATGATTGAAGGAAGTGAATATGTTTGGGTTTGTGATCCGATCGATGGGACAATTCCTTTTTCACTTGGACTACCAATTGCTACATTTTCTTTAGCGTTAGTACATAACGGAGAAGTTATACTTGGTGTAGTTTATGATCCTTTTTGTGATAGACTTTTTTATGCAGAGAAAGGAAAAGGTTCCTATTTAAATAATAAAAAGATTCATGTATCAGATCATCCTACTTTAAATAAAGCTAGAATAGAATTTGAAATGTGGAATAGATCAAAATATGATCTTCAACCATTAATTAATGAATTAAAAAAATTTAATCCTGTACTTGTTCGTTTTGCTTCTTTTGCGAATCCTTCAGCACTAGTTGGAGCTGGAGAATTTACCGCTACAATATTTCCTCATACAAGTGTTCAAGATGTTGCAGCAATAAAAATTATTGTTGAAGAGGCAGGTGGAAAAGTTACAGATCTTTTTGGGAATGAACAGCGTTATGATCAACCTATTAATGGAGTTTTAGTTTCAAATGGTATATTGCACGATCAACTAGTAGATCTTTCAAAGAAATTTGTAATTATTCAAAATAATAATTAATTTAGGTATATTTATAAATACCAAGATTGATTATTATCATACAATGGTGGATGCGTACACAAATTTGACAAAAAGGTGAAAATAGTATAGTCTAAAGACCAGATTGAATAGATTGAGTTATGGCAAATCAATCCTCGTTTACCTTTACGGTAGACAAATTATAAGGTTTTAGCATAAAATTGTGTTAAAAAATATCATTGCCAGTAATTATAAGTAAAACAACAGTAAGGTTTGGTCGCCTTAGTGTCTTTTTAATTTTGTAATTAATGAAATAATCCTAAACATTAAGTCTAGAGTAATTTCATTAATTATAAAAAACAAATTATTAATCGTATGAATAAAACAACTGTAGTGAAAAAGTATTTCTCACGTTACAAGAAGCCATTAGTCGAATTCCCAAACCTTATTGAAGACCAATTAAATTCTTTTAATTGGTTGGTAGAGAAAGGCATTAAAGAAGTTTTTAAAGAATTTTCACCTATCAATGATTATTCTGAAAAGAAATTTCAGCTAGATTTTACATCTTTTACACTTGGAGAACCAAAGTTTGATGAAGAATATTCTAAAATAAATAAATTAACTTATGAAGGACCACTTAAGGCTCGTGTTCGTCTTTTGAATAAAAGTATTGGAACATCAAAAGAGCAAGAAATATTCATGGCAGATGTACCACTTATGACCAAACATGGTACATTCATAATTAATGGTGTTGAACGTGTGATGGTTGCTCAGCTTACAAGAAGTTTCGGAGTATTTTTTACAGAACAAGAATCAAAAAGTAAACGTTATTTTGGAGCAAAGATAATTCCAGCACGTGGTGTATGGATAGAGATAGAGTCAGATCCAGATGGAGCAGTATATGTCCGCATCGATAAGAAAAGAAAATTCTCAGTAGCTTCATTGCTCCGCGTACTAGGTTTAAATACAGACGAAGCCATCTTTAAAGCTTTTGGTGATAATGAAGATTTAATTAAAATAGTTAAAACTTGTATAGAGAAAGATTCTGCTAAAACTCTTTCTGAGTCTTATATAGAAATATATAAACGTCTTCGTGATGGTGACTTAGCTACGTCTGAAAATGCTAAAGAGTTTATGAATATTCTTCTTTCAAGTGAACGTTATGATCTTTCTCCTGTAGGACGTTTTCGTTTTAATAAGCGTTTTGAAAAAAGTATGGATGAGAAAGAAATGGAACGCCGTACAATTTCAGCAGATGATGTAGTAAGTATTGTTAAAAATATTATAAATTTGAATAATGATATTCATGCAAAAAGTGACGATATCGATCA
The DNA here is from genome assembly GCA_903862375.1 of uncultured bacterium. Lineage (GTDB taxonomy): Bacteria > Patescibacteriota > Minisyncoccia > Phycocordibacterales > UBA9973 > UBA8515. The sequence continues at coordinate 2,186 of CAIOXR010000077.1, read as the reverse complement.
CTTGGGTCAGCGTCGTGTTAGATATGTTGGTGAAATGTTCCAACAGAAAATTCGTATGGGTATGGCTCAGATAAAGAGAAATGTTCAAGACCGTATGTCTACTATAGATGTAGGTACTACAATGCCTATACAGATAATCAATCAGCGTCCACTTCAAGCACGTATTAAGGAATTCTTTACAGCCAACCAACTTTCACAGTTTATGAACCAAGAAAATGTTATGGCAGAAGTAGAGCACTTACGTATTCTTTCAGCACTTGGTCCAGGAGGATTGACACGTGAAAGAGCAGGTCTTGAAGTTCGTGACGTGCATACATCTCACTATGGAAGAGTCTGTCCTATACATACTCCTGAAGGTCCAAATATTGGTCTTATCTTGCACTTATCTACTTACGCAAAGATAAATGAATTCGGTATTATCGAGACACCTTATATAAAAGTTAAGAATGGAAAGATAACTTCTGAAGTTGTTTATCTAAACGCACTTGAAGAAGAGAAGTACAACATCGCTCATGCAGGTATCGATTACGATGACAAAGGAAATATTTTAGAAGATAAAGTTGAAGCTAGGTTAAAAACAAAACCAGGTATGGTAGCAAAAGGTGAAATTGATTTTATTGATGTAGCTACAAACCAAGCTTTCTCTGTCGCAACTTCAATGATTCCATTCTTAGAACATGATGAAGGTCACAGAACACTCATGGGAAGTAATATGCAGAAGCAGGCACTACCATGTATTGTTCCTGAGATTGCACTTGTAGCTACTGGGATGGAAGAACTTGCATGTAGAGATTCAGGAAGATTAATTATTTCTGAAGTAGATGGAGTTATCTCATATGTAGATGCTAAAAAGATTTCTGTTAAAGATGAAAAAGGTAAAGATCATACATATCCACTAATAACATTTTCACGTACGAACAACTTCTCGATTTTTCACCAGAGACCATCTGTGTCTCTTGGAGATAAAATAAAAAAGGGTCAAGTTTTGGCAGATACTAGTACTACAGATCATGGTCAGATAGCCATAGGACAGAATGCTCTTGTTGCATTTATGTCTTGGGGTGGAGCAAACTATGAAGATGCTATTATTCTTTCTGAAAAGCTTGTTAAAGAAAGTAAATTTACAAGTATATATGTTACTGAGTTCATATGTAATGTTCGTGATACAAAACTTGGACCTGAGATAACAACTCGTGATATTCCAAATGTTGGTGAGAATAAATTAAAAGATTTGGATGAAGATGGCATTATAGTTGTTGGAGCAGAAGTAGTTGAGAATGATATTCTTGTTGGTAAAATTACACCAAAAGGTGAGACAGAGCTTACTCCAGAAGAAAGGTTATTACGTTCTATTTTTACTGAGAAAGCACGTGATGTGAAAGATACTTCACTTCGTTTAGAACATGGTAAGAAAGGACGCGTCACAGGAGTAAAGATATTCTCTCGTGATCAAGGACATAATCTAGAATCTGGAATAATTAAAAGAATCGTTGTTGAAATTGCACAATTAAGAAACATTTCTGTTGGTGACAAACTTTCAGGACGTCATGGTAACAAAGGTGTTATATCAGTTATACTTCCTGAAGAAGAAATGCCATTTATGGCAGATGGTACACCAGTCGATATTATACTTACTCCACTTGGAGTTCCATCTCGTATGAATTTGGGTCAGATTCTTGAAATGCATCTTGGCTACGCAGCACATACACTTGGATATCAAGCTATTGTGCCTCCATTCTCTGGAGCTACAGTTTCTGAAATAAAAGCAGAGCTTGTAAAAGCAGGAATGCCAGAGTCTGGAAAAGTAACTTTGTATGATGGACGTACAGGTGATGCTTTCGAACAAGACATTGCTATTGGATATATGTATATGCTTAAACTTCACCACATGGTGGAAGACAAACTTCATATGCGTTCTATCGGACCGTACTCACTTATTACTCAACAGCCACTCGGAGGTAAAGCTCAAGGCGGAGGTCAGAGATTTGGAGAAATGGAGGTCTGGGCTCTTGAAGGTCATGGTGCAGCTTACTCACTAAGAGAAATGTTAACAATAAAATCAGATGATATTATGGGACGTTCACAGACATTCGATGCGATTATTAAAGGTCATCCGATTGGAGAGCCAAATGTACCAGCATCATTTAATGTATTACTAAATTATCTAAGAGGACTTTCTCTAGATG
>CAIOXR010000076.1 GCA_903862375.1 uncultured bacterium | reverse complement strand
TGATCTTGTATCTACAGACCCTAAAACTAATCTTAAATCCATCTCTTATGCAAACATCACTCCTTATTTAGTAGATGCAATAGTAGAGATGAATTTAAAGATTACAGATCTATCATCTCTGGATACTTCAAAGGCTACGTCGTTGGGGAGTATGATTAAATCGTTTTTGTCTGAGGCGACGAATAATATAAGTCTAGTATTTTTTGGTGAAGTTCATACTAAAAGATTATGTATAGATGAGGTTTGTATAGATAAAGAACAATTACAAAAAATATTAGATAATAATTTAATAATTATTCAGCCTACTCTAAACATTTCTACTAATTTATCTGAAGTGTCTCAATCAAAAGAGAAAGTATCTTCTATGATAACTTCAGAAGATAGTTTAAAAACAGTAAATATTTCTGAACCTGTATCTGCTGTAGCTCCCATAAAAAATAATGAATTCGATAAGTCAACGGCTTTAAATGTCGATTCAGTTTTAGAAACTCCATTATTAAACAATTTAGAATCTATACAATAGTATGAATATTAGTTTATTAAATAATTTTTTTAAATATCTATTTGTAGCAATTTTAACTTTTGGATTTTTTTCTATTTATGCTTCTACTACAAATGGGACGATAGATTTAAATAATAAGAAAGCATTATTGTGTTCTGACGGTACATGTAACGCTGGTACCTTAATAAATTTTGGATATTATACAGATCCATTAGCTTTTCCAGATAAAATAAATGTTCATGTTACAGATACTGAGCTTACTGGATATGCAATTGGAAACTCTCCAGTAGGGTGGATATCTTTAAATTGTAAGAATGAAAAATTTGATAAAATAAGTGAAAACTGGATTGCTGGTAGTTGTATTAGTAATTATAAAGTTATAAATGATGGGAAGGGGAATCTTTCTGGTTGGGCTTGGGGTGAAAATACTGGTTGGATAAATTTTAATGCAGAAGAGAATTGCGATAAAAATCATAATAGTTATACAGATGTTATTTGTGGGGGAAAAGATGGTAGTGGAACTACAGAAGAAAATATTAGAGACAAATATTATGGATATAAAGTTCAGATAAATAATAATGGTGAATTTACAGGTTTAGCATGGTCACAGAATTTTGGATATATAAAGTTTAATTGTAGTTCTCCTGACTCTTGTGTTAAGACAGATTGGCGACAGATATCTAATTCTAGTTTAACAACCGGTAGTAATACAATTACTCCTCCTGTTATTATTCCGTCTGTAGTTATTCCTCCGGTTATATTACTCCCCGTAATTCCAGTACCACCAGTTGTTTCTTCTAATATTGAACCAAAAGAACCTCCAGCGATGAATACAAATCCAACATCAGAACCAGGATCACCGAATAATCCAAATATAAATGATGATAATTTTTCATTGAACAATAATTTAACTAGTTCTAATTCAAATTATATTAGTAGTAATGGAGGTTCAAAAATAGCAATTACACAAGTAGTGCTTGAGGATACTATTAATAGTGTAGAAAAAGTAACAACAAAAGTAAATAAAACTATTTTTAAAGTATTAAAAACTAAAGAAGGGGATGTAACTACAAAATTAGTAGCTGTTTCTGGTGCAGTATCTGGTATTTCTATTAGTGTAGCTACAGTACTTTTTGCTAATCCTTTGTCTTTTTCAGAGCTATTTTTTATTCCTTTTAGACTATGGAGTTTATTATTGATCGCTTTTGGTCTTAAAAAGAGAAATTTACCATGGGGAACAGTATATGATAGTGTTACAAAACAACCATTAGATCCTGTTTATGTAATCCTTAAAGATTTAGCTGGTAACGAGGTAGCCACTTCTATAACAGACTTAGATGGAAGATATGGTTTTCTTGTACCAGCAGGTAAGTACACTATAGAAGCAAAGAAGACAAATTATGAATTTCCCTCAAAGAAATTAAAAGATAAAGAAAAAGATGAATTATATCAAGATTTATATTTTGCTGATACTATAGAATTGCTCGAGGGTGGAGTTATAACTAAAAATATACCGATGGACCCATTAAAGTTTGACTGGAATGAATTTACAAAAAAAGATAAAAAACTTATGAAGTTTTTTTCTGTAAGAGATTTGTGGATTTCTCGTGTTGCTGATTTATTATTTTATTTAGGAATGATTATCTCATTAGTAGCACTTATGGTATTACCGGTATCTTATAATATTATTATTGTAATTGTTTATCTTCTTTTATTTATTTTAAAAAGAACTATCCTAAGACCAAGAGCTTTTGGTTATGTAAAACAAATAGGCAGTGACATCCCTCTACCTTATGCTATTGTCAGAGTTTATTTTACTGGGAGTAATGATGAATTCATTCATAAAGTAGCAGATAAAACAGGTAAATATTATTGTTTAATACCGAATGGAGATTATTATACAAAAATAGAAAATAAAAATATTGATGAAAGTTATAGTTTAGTCCATACATCAGAATTAATAAAAGTAGAAAAAGGTTATTTGAATAAAAAGTTTAAAATATAGCTAATATTTCATAATAATTTTCTTCAGATCATTAAATAATTTATTAATAATTATATTGAGATGTTAAAAGCACTCTCAGTATTATGCGTAGTAGTAAGAGCGTAATAGATTATAATTACTTAATAGAGTGCTTGCTTTATTTAGTACTTTATAGTAGAGTATTGAAACTAGTCGTTTAGACTATTTTTTAAATAATATGCCTACAATAAATCAATTAGTTCGAAAGAGTCGTAAGATAATAAAAAGAAAATCAAAAGCTGTTGCATTAGCAAGAGGTTTTAATTCAATTCATAATAAGCCAGTATATTACCCAGCTCCATTTAAGAGAGGGGTTTGTACAAAAGTTTCAACTACCACACCTAAAAAGCCAAACTCTGCTCTCCGAAAGATAGCTCGTGTCAGACTTACAAATGGTATGGAAGTTACAGCATATATTCCAGGTGAAGGACACAATCTTCAGGAGCACTCAGTTGTCATGATTCGTGGAGGACGTGTGAAAGACCTTATCGGAGTACGTTATCACATTGTTCGTGGACGTCTTGATACTACAGGAGTAGAGAAGAGAAGACAGTCAAGAAGTCTATATGGTACAAAGACACCCAAGAAAGCTGTTGCTAAAAAATAATTAAGAATAAAGAATAAAATTATGCGAAGAAAAATAAAAAATAGAAATATAGTAAGTCCTGACATAATGTATAACTCTCAAAAGTTAGGTAAATTTATAAATAACATTATGCTTCATGGAAAGAAAGAAACTGCAAGAAAGTCAGTCTATAAAGCTTTTGAAATTATAAAAGAAAAAACTGGTAATCCAAATCCTCTTGAAGTTTTTGATACAGCATTAAAGAATGCAGGTCCTACTGTTGAAGTTCGTTCACGTCGTATCGGTGGTGCAAACTATCAGGTTCCTCGTGAGGTTCGCCCTGAAAGACGTTTGGCATTAGCAATGCGTTGGATGATAGATGCTGCTCGTAGTAAAAAGGGAGCACCTATACATGTAAAGCTTGCTGAAGAGCTTATCCTTGCTTCTAAGAATGAAGGTTCTGCTATAAAGAAACGTGATGATACTCATAAAATGGCAGAATCAAACAAAGCATTTGCCCATTTTGCTTGGTAGAAAAAAATCCCCGAAAGGGGATTTTTCTTATACCAGTGCAAAATGTAGCATGTATTTCTTGGTACTTTTTGAAATTTAATGATTTTAAAAATACCCCAGAAATATGTTCCCCACTTCGCTTGGTAATAAATTTATACTAAAACTAAAAATCCCCAATAGGGGATCCTGAATTGTCATTCTAATTGCAAACCCCAGAATACATCTTTTGGAGTTCTGAATTTCAATCTTTTCCTAGGTCTATTATTTAATTTCTGAACAACATAATCTAATTCTTTAGGTGATATTAAATTAAAATCATATTTCTTTGGAAAGTATTGTCTAATTAATCCATTTGTATTTTCATTAGTACCTCGTTCCCAAGAGTGGTATGGATATGCAAAATATATTTTCATATTTGTTTTCTTTTCAATATTCTCCCAAGCACTAAATTCAATACCATTATCAAATGTAATTGTCTTTTTCTTGTTTTTGGAAATTTTCTTAAAAGCTTGTACTGTTAGTGTCGAAAGAAGCTCAGCATTCATTCTAGGAAGCAAGAATGATACTAGGTATCCGCTTTTTCTATCTACATATGTCACAATACGAACTCTTTTATCTCTTCCTAACATGGTATCTCCTTCAAAGTCACCAATTCTACCTCTTCGGTTAATTATTTCAGGCCTCTCATCAATCCGTCTTTTCTTTGCAAGCTCTCTTTCGTGTTCTCTTTGTTTTGTTCCTCTCTTTCTCCTGTATTTTCCTTTCTGAGATCTTAAATACATTTTTAAGTATGGAGCTCTCTCGTTTATATATCTATATATGGTTGTAGAAGATATCAATTTTCCTTTCTTTTTTAGTACACCTTCAATTTGTTCTGGAGAGAGATGTTCTTTTAGAAGTTTAGTCACAGATCTTAACAAAAATCCCTTCAGTATCCTTATACCCTCCATTGCTTCAATTCTTTTATATCTTTTTCTTCTTTTTACCTCTTTTATATCATACCTATCTCTTCCTCCGTTTTCTCTTACATGCCTACTTACAGAACCCACATTTTTATTAATTGTTCTTGCTATTTCAGAGTATGAATATCCTGCTTTTAACATTCTCGCAATACATCCATAATCCTCATTTCCTATTTGTTTATGTGACATATATTAACTATATGTCTAAAATACCTTTGCAATTAGCCTGCAAACTTCTTTGCAATTAGGATGATAATTCAGAGATTTTTAGTTGCAAAAAAAGGTATTTTATTGTATATTCTTTAGACATAAGGCGTTTGCGTCTTTTTTATTTTTAGTAATTAATTTATATATATGGAAAGAGATTATCCACTTGAGAAAGTTAGAAATATAGGTATTATTGCTCACATTGATGCGGGTAAAACTACCACAACAGAGCGTGTACTTTTTTATACAGGAGTATCACACAAGATAGGTGAAGTTCATGATGGTGAGACAACCACAGACTGGATGGAGCAAGAAAGAGAAAGAGGTATTACTATTACTTCTGCCGCTGTTACTTGTTTCTGGACACCAACTTATGCACTAACAGATAAGTCTAAAAAGCATCGTTTTAATATTATTGATACACCGGGACACATTGACTTTACTGTGGAAGTTAAGCGATCTCTCCGCGTACTCGATGGTGCGGTTGTAGTTTTCGATGGTGTTGCTGGAGTAGAGCCTCAATCAGAGACAAACTGGCGTTATGCTGATGAAGCACAAGTCCCTCGAATTTGTTTTGTGAATAAACTTGATCGTACTGGAGCATCTTTTGAACATTCATATGGAACTATTCTCGATCGTCTTACAAAGAAAGCAATCAGAATGCAAATTCCCGTAGGTCTTGAAGAGAATCACGAAGGAGTTGTAGATCTTCTTAAGATGAAAGCTTACTACTTTGAAGGTGAGATGGGGAATAAAGTTGTAGAGAAAGAAATCCCTGAAAACTTAAAAGCTGATGCAGAGAAATACCATGCTGAATTAATTGAAAAGATTGTAGAGCAAGATGACCAGGTTATGAATGATTATCTTGAAGGAAAAATTCCAGATATTGATACATTGAAAAAGTTGATGAGAAAAGGCGTAATTGCAAATGAAATTTTTCCGGTTTTCGCAGGAAGTGCTTTAAAGAATAAAGGAGTACAGCTTGTTCTAGACGCTGTTGTAGACTACCTTCCAAGTCCACTTGATATTCCTGCTATCCAAGGTGTAAATCCAGAGACAGAAGAAGTTATGGATCGTAAAGCATCCGACGCAGAGCCATTCTCAGCTTTAGCTTTCAAGGTTGCGACAGACCCATTCGTAGGACAGATTATATTCTTTAGGGTTTATTCAGGTTCTCTTTCAGCTGGAAGTTATGTATATAATCCACGCACAAGGAACAAAGAAAGAATCGGACGAATACTTCGTATGCATGCTAATGATCGTGAAGAAGTAAAGAAAGTTTATGCTGGAGAAATTGCAGCAGCTGTAGGACTTAAAGATACTATCACCTCAGATACACTTTGTGATGAAGAACACCCAATCGAACTTTATCGTATTGTATTCCCAGAACCAGTTATTCAGCTACGTGTTGAACCAAAGACAAAAGCAGATCAAGAGAAAATGGGTATGGCTTTATCTCGTCTTGCGCAAGAAGATCCTACTTTCCGTGTTACGACAGATGCTGAGACTAATGAGACTATTATCGCAGGTATGGGAGAGCTTCATCTTGAAATTATTGTTGATCGTATGAAAAGAGAGTTCTCTGTTGAGACTAATGTAGGTAAGCCTCAAGTAGCCTACAGAGAGACTATTACAGGTACTGCAGAAGTAGAAGGTAAATACATCAAGCAGTCAGGTGGTCGTGGTAACTACGGACACGTAAGGATTAGAATCAAACCTATGGATCAGAATGTAGACATAGAAGATCTTCCAAAGAATGTTAAAAGAGAAAAAGGATTTGAATTCATTAATACGATCAAAGGAGGAGCTATTCCACAAGAATATATTCCTGCTTGTGAAAAAGGATTTAAAGAAGGTCTAGACAGGGGAGTACTTGCAGGATTCAAGCTTGAGAATGTTTCTGTAGAGCTTTACGATGGATCATTCCATGATGTTGACTCAAATGAAATGGCTTTCAAAATCGCAGCAAGTATGGCTATACAAGATGCATGTAAAATGGCAAAACCAGTTATCCTTGAACCTATGATGAAAGTAGAAGTTGTAACCCCAGATAAATTCATGGGTGATGTTACAGGATCTTTGTCTTCAAAGAGAGGAATTATCGAAGGTATGGAAACTCGTGGTATGAATCAAGCAGTGAAAGCTGTCGTACCTCTATCTGAAATGTTCGGGTATATGACATCTCTTCGCTCAATGACAGAAGGACGTGCTGGATTCACAATGGAATTTGTCAGATATGATATAGTCCCAAATAGTGTCGCTACTTCAATTATCGAAGCAAGAAAATAATTTAAAAGAGTAAACATAAAACACCTCACAGGCAGAGCCTGTGAGGTGTTTTAAATTTTGATATTATAAATTGTACTTTTTATTATTCAAAAATAATGATATAATACAAAAGTATTATTTATATTATAAGTTAATTGTCGTCGCATATTGTTGTCGTCGTGCGACACGTTAATTATCAGAAATAAAGTTGATAATTACAAAATAAAATATGCAAAATCAAAAAGAAAATATTGGTGTAGTAGTTTCATTCGTTATAGTTGCTTGTCTTATAGGTTTCGTTATTTATATGCTTATGCATCAAGCTACAAAAGAAGATCCACTTAAGGGGATAAATAATGTAGGTACGATCGCAAAAGTAGATGAGCCCAAAGCTACAGCAGAGAGTGCTACTCCATCACAACAAAAAAATATGGAACCAAATAAAAATGTTAAATTAATGAAGGATTTTATTCCAGTTGCAAAAACAGCTGAATTAAAGAAAATAGATTTAATCGTAGGTAATGGTGAAGAAGTTAAGTCTGGAGCTACAGTCAGTGTACACTATACTGGAGCTGTAGCATCTACAGGAGCAATTTTCCAATCTTCAAAAGATTTCGGTTCAGATCCAGTCACATTTCCACTATCAGGCGTTATCAAGGGTTGGACAAATGGAATTCCAGGTATGAAGATAGGTGGTACTCGTCGTCTCGTTATTCCTGCAGAGCAAGCTTATGGTTCGACACCACCACCAGGATCAGGAATACCTGCAAATGCAGACTTGGTATTTGATGTAGAGTTAGTTGCAATTAAATAATTATATGAAAGAAAAAGGTAAATTATTCTTCCAGAGGAATATAAGAAGGAAGCGAACTTGGGGTATTTTAATCCTTGTTCTTATTGCTGTGTCATATTTTATTTTTAAGACACCTTCAAGTGTAGTAAATACAGTCACAGAAATAGCAAAAATTTCAGATTTGAAACAGACAGTTTTAGCTACTGGTCAGGTTGTTTCAAACACAGATTTGAATTTATCTTTTAATGGGACAGGTGTAGTAAAAACTGTAAAAGTAAAAGTAGGGGATAAAGTTAAAGCAGGACAAGTCCTTGCGACTCTCGACTCAGATACAGAGTACGCAACTCTTACCTCAGCACGTGGAGCACTTGCAGGAGCACAAGCAAGACTTAAAAGAACTATAGAAGGCGCAACGAATGAGGAGATAACACTCGCAGAAGTAACTTTAGAGCAAACAAAGCTAACACAAGAAACTCTTGTGAATAATGCGTACCAGAATCTATTAAATTCTACGATTGAAGCTGTTCCTAAAGATGGTACAAGTGACTATGTCAGTCCAACTATAAGTGGTACTTATAATCTAGGTAAAGAAGGCGCTATCAAGATTACTTCATACTACAGTGTAGGAGGAACTAGTTTTACAATTTCAGGGCTTGCCGAGGGTAGTGGGGTAAGTAATACTATCATTGCTCAGCCTATTGGTAACTCAGGTCTTTATATTAAGTTTCCAAGTAATACCAATATAAATGTGAATGATTGGGTTATAAATATTCCAAATAAAAAAGCTGCAAATTATCTAGCAAATTATAATGCATATCAATCTGCAGTATCACAAGCAAAGTTTGCTATTGATCAGCGCACAGCAGAGCTCGCTATCAAAAAGTCAAAAGCGAGAGGTTCAGATATCGACTTAGCAAATGCAGATATTCTTTCAGCTGAGGGTCAAGTACAAGGTGCACTTTCAAGATATAATGATACTATGATCGTTGCTCCAGCCGATGGAACGATCACAAGTATTGATATAAAGATTGGAGAGCAAGCAGTAATGCAAAAGACAGCGATAGTTTTACAGGATGTATCAAATATATATTTGGAGACAAATATTAATGAAGCAAATATTGCAAATCTTTCTGTCGGTATGCCAGTAGAGATTACTTATGATTCTTTTGGATCAGATAAAATATTCAAAGGTAGTATCACAAAGATAGATCCTTCTTCAACTTTAGTCTCAGGTGTTGTGAATTATAAAGTGACAGCTAGTACAGATCAGCTCCCAGAGCTTCGTCCTGGTATGACAGCGAATATGACGATAAAAGTGAAAGAAAAAGCAAATGTCCTTTCCATTCCATCCCGTTCAATAGTTAAGGATGACAAAGGTAATCAGACTTTAAGAGTAATTACAAATGCAAGAACCAAGAAGTACAAGACAGTCCCTATAACTACAGGTATAGAAGGGGATGGTGGAGTCGTAGAAGTCTTAAGTGGCCTTACTTCCGGAGAAGAATTTGTAATTTTGATTAAGAAATAGGATATATAAAAAACCTCATTATTCATTTGAATAATGAGGTTTTTTGGTATACAATTTAATATATGGAGAAAGAAATGAAAAATTGTCAGAACTGTAAAAAAGACTTCACGATAGAACCCGAAGACTTTTTATTCTATGAAAAAATTAAAGTTCCTCCACCAACTTTTTGTCCAGAATGCAGAACTATTCGTCGTATGACTTGGAGGAACGAAAGATCTTTATTTAAAAGAAATTGTGATTATTCTGTAGAATCTATTATTACAATGTTTCATCCTGAAGTAAATGTAAAAGTTTATGATAGAGATATATGGTGGACAGATAAATGGGATCCGACTGAATATGGAGTAGATTATGATTTTACTAAACCATTCTTTGAACAATATAAAGACTTGTTGTCTAAAGTACCATTATTAAATTTAGGGAACAATTTATGCGTTAATTCTCTTTATGGGAATCATAATGCAGATTGCAAGAATTGCTATCTTGTGTATGCTTCATTCTTAACAGAAGATACTTCTTATGCTCAAGGTGCAGTAAGTATAAAAAATTGTATGGATATATATAGCTTACAAAAGTCTGAGAATTGTTATGGAAGTTTACTTTGCGATACTTTATATAATACTCATTTCTCATACAATACTGATGAGTGTATTAATTCATATTTCTTAAAAAATTGTGTGAATTGCCAAGATTGTATTGGTTGTATAAATCTCAGAAATAGAAAATATTGTATTTGGAATGTTCAGTATACAAAAGAAAATTACTTAATAGAAAAAGATAAATTTAATTTTGGTAGTTACTCTTTTTTGTTAGATTTTAAAGAAAAATATAAAGATTTTGTATTAAAATATCCTCATAAATACGCAAATATTATAAAATCAATAGATTCAATAGGTGATAACATAACTAATTCAAAAAATGTTAAATATTCTTTCGATGTTTATGATAGTATGGAAGATTCAAAATATGTGATTCATGGTATTACTGCAAAAGATAGTTATGATATGTATGGTTTTGGTGGGGGAGCTTCACTTATGTATGAAGGGGTTGATTCTGGTTTAAAAGGTTCTAGTATACTTTTTGGAGTCTTAACTCATTCATGCTTAAATACCCACTATACTTATATGTGTTTTAATTCTAAGAATCTTTTTGGTTGTATTGGTATAAGAAAAGGAGAATATTGTATTTTAAATAAAAAATATACCAAAGAAGAGTATGAGATTCTTATCCCTAAAATCATCAAACACATGTCTGACATGCCCTACATAGACTTTAAAGGAAGAATATACAAGTACGGTGAATTCTTTCCATCAGAACTCTCTCCCTTTGCATACAATGAGACTATAGCTCAAGAGTACTTTCCTAAAAATTTTAAAGATATTATAGATTCAGGTAACTTATATAGAAGAAGTTTAGATAGGAATTATAAAATAACGATTAGTAGTGATAAGTTACAAGATGATATAAAAAATGTAGATGAAAAGATTATGAATGATATAATTTCTTGTCCAAATAAAGGAAGTGAATTAACTCAATGCACAGAAGCATATAAAATAACAAAAGAAGAATTTGATTTTCTAAAAAGACACAATATTGCATTACCAAGATATTGTCCTAACTGTAGACACTATGAGAGACTCTCTAAAAGAAACCCTATGAAACTCTGGCATAGATCCTGTATGAAAGAAGGTTGTACTAATACCTTTGAGACTTCATACTCTCCAGATAGACCTGAGATTGTGTATTGTGAGAAGTGTTATCAAAATGAAGTATATTAAATTAAATATATATTTCAGATAGGGGTTAAACCCCTATCTGGAAGAAATGAAAGATAAATGGATTAATAATATGGAATACAAACCAGAAAATAAAATATGTCAGAACTGCAAAAAAGACTTCACGATAGAACCCGAAGATTTTTTATTTTATGAAAAATTTAAAGTTCCAGCACCGACTTTTTGTTCGAAATGTAGAATAGCAAGAAGAATGATTTGGAGAAATGAAAGGTCTTTTTACCATAGGAATTGTGATTTATGCAAGGGAAAGATAATTTCAGTTTTTTGTGATAAAAATTTAAAAGTTTATTGCCAAAATTGTTGGCTTGGAGATAAATGGGAAGCTTCAGAATATGGAGAGGCTTATAATTTCTCTAAAACTTTTTTCCTTCAATATTTAGATTTATACAAAAATACACCACTAATAAATTTAAATGGTCATATTTCAAACAAAAATTCACCATATGTAAATTATATTATTCAGGCTAGTAATTGCCACTTTTGTTTTGGCGGAGGATATATAGAGAATGTTATGTTTTCTAATGTTGGAGTCAGAATGAAAGATTCTATGGAGATTTATTTCTCGATGGATAATGAATTTTGTTATGAAATAGTAAATTGCCAGAAATGTTACCGTGTTTATTATGGAAACAATCTAAGGGATTGCATGGATAGTTATTTTTTACAAGATTGTGTTAATTGCAAAGATTGTATCATGTCTTGTAATTTGAGAAATAAATCGTATTTTTTTAAAAATCAACAATTAACAAAAGAAGAATTCTTGGTTAAAAAAGAAGAATTTTTAAATAGATTACAAAAGAGTATTTATTCTTTGAAAAGCGAGTTTAAGGAAGTTTTGGTTGAGAGTCCGAAGAAATTTGCAAATATTTTGAAATCCGAATATTCTACAGGTGATAATATTACCGAAAGTTCTAATGTGATAAATAGTTTTAATATTTCAAAAGGAGAAAATTGTAAAAATTCACAAGATATAGTTGGGGTTGCTCGTGATATATATGATACTACTAGTGCTGGGTTAGGATTAGAAAATATATATGAATCAATGTCTGTAAGTATGAATATTTTGAATTCATTTTTTTCTTTATCAATAAGAAATGATTCTTTTAATATAAATTATTCTTTTGCATTAACTTCATGCTCTAACTGCTTCGCCTGCATCGGCCTCCGCAATAAATCCTACTGCATCCTCAACCACCAATACACCAAGGAAGAATACGAGGAAATGGTTCCCAAAATCATCAAACACATGTCAGATATGCCCTACATAGACTCTAAAGGAAAAATATACAAGTACGGTGAATTCTTTCCATCAGAACTCTCTCCCTTTGCATACAATGAGACTATAGCTCAAGAGTACTTTCCTCTAACAAAGGTACAAGCTATAGAGCAAGGATACAGATGGAAGGATAAAGAAGAACGTAATTATAATATAGATATACATACAGAAGAT
>CAIOXR010000075.1 GCA_903862375.1 uncultured bacterium | reverse complement strand
TGATCTTGTGTCTACTGATCCTGTTACAAATCTTAAATCTATTTCGTATGCGAATATTACGCCTTATATTATAGAAGCTATACAGGAGATGAATCTAAAATTTGAAGATATTAATAATATGGAGAAAGAGAATTCGTGGAGGAATATGATAACTGCATGGCTTGGAAATGCTACAAATAAAATCACAAGAATTTTCACAGGGGAGATATGTCTTACAGATGAAGGAGGGCAAACAGAATGTATAAATCGTACTGAACTTAAATCATTAAAAGGATTATTGAATAATGTTGGTATTGCTTCAGTTGTTAACACTACAGGTGGTACAAGTAATCCTGATCCTGTTATTCCTGCTGAACCTACAATACCTGTAGATCCTGCAGTAATTCCTGAAGAAGCTCCAAGTGTTCCTTCTCCTGTAGTTGATGTTCCACCCGCAGAAGATGTACCTCCAGTAGTAACGCAAGCTCCACCAGCAGATGTAGTAGTATCAGAAACTCCTGTTATCATTACACCTTAGTCTTTATTAAAGTATTTTGAAATAAAGCTGAAATCTGATACAATACCTTTATAAAAAACATATTATGATTAAGAAAGAAGAAAAAAAAATAAAAAAAGAAGGAAGTTATGGTGCTGATCAAATATCAGTATTAGAAGGTTTGGAGCCTGTCAGACGTCGTCCGGGTATGTATATCGGTTCGACAGGTATAGACGGACTTCATCATTTGGTTTGGGAAATTTTTGATAACTCACGAGATGAAGCAATGGGAGGATTCTGTGATCATATCGAAGTTACTATGCTTCCAGATAATTCTGTGCGTGTAGTGGATAACGGTCGTGGTATCCCAGTTGATGTTCACTCGAAGACAAAGGTTTCAGCACTCGAAACAGTTATGACAACTCTTCATGCTGGAGGTAAATTCGGAGGTGATGATAGTGGTTATAAAGTTTCAGGTGGCCTTCATGGAGTAGGAGCTTCAGTTGTGAATGCACTTTCTATTTATACAAAAGCAGAAGTTCATAAAGACGGTGGAAAGTATGTCCAAGAATATTCACAAGGAAAGAAAAAGGCATCTGTTAAAAAGGTGGGGTCATCTAAGTCACACGGTACGATTATAACTTTCAGGCCAGATGAAGAAATCTTCAAACAAGTTAAATTTGATTGGGATACTATAGTTGGACATTTACGTCAGCAAGCTTATCTGGTAAAAGGTTTACGTATCGATATTATAGATGCAAGAGAGTGGAATCCGATAACTGGAGGTAAGGGTAAAAGCAGTGATTACGATGATGTTTTTTGGTTTAAAGAATTAGAGCTTGAAGTTCCATCTACTACTTTTTATTTTGAAGGAGGCCTTGTGTCTTTGGTAAGATTTTATAATAAGATAGAGAAGCCTATACACTCAACAGTCTTTTATGTAGAGAGAGAGGTAGATGATGTCGGAGTTGAAGTAGCATTCCAGTATGTAGACAACTTTAGCTCTACTATTATTCCTTTTGCAAATAATATTCACAACCCAGAAGGTGGTACACACATCACAGGTTTTAAAACAGCTCTTACTAGAGTCTTAAATACTTATGGTAAAAAGAATAATCTTATTAAAGAAGCTGACGGAGGTTTTACTGGTGATGATGTACTAGAAGGTTTGACAGCTGTAGTGTCTGTGAAGCTTAGAGAAATTCAATTTGAAGGTCAGACAAAAGCAAAGCTCGGATCTACCGAAGCTCAGAGTGCCGTAGCAACTGTATTTGGGGAAGCTCTTACGTCTTTCTTGGAAGAGAATCCAGATGAAGCGAAGTCAATGATAAGTAAATCTTTACTTGCATTACGTGCTCGTAAGGCTGCTAAGGCTGCCAAAGACTCTATACTACGTAAGGGAGCACTTGAAGGTATGACTCTCCCTGGTAAGCTTGCCGACTGTCAGGTTAAAGACGCGGAGAGTGGAGAATTATTCATCGTAGAGGGAGATTCGGCTGGTGGTACTGCAAAGATGGGACGTGATAGAAAGACTCAAGCTATACTACCACTCCGAGGTAAAATACTAAACGTAGAACGTGCTCGTCTTGATCGAATGCTTGGAAGTGAACAGATAAAGAATCTAGTGATAGCTATGGGTACATCGATAGGAGATACCTTTGATCTTAGTAAAATGCGATACCACAAGATAATACTTGCTACAGATGCCGACGTGGACGGAGCACATATCCGTACACTTATACTTACTCTTATGTATCGTTACTTCCGTCCTGTGCTTGATGCTGGGTATGTCTATATTGCTCAGCCACCACTATTTAAAATAAAAATTGGTAAAGAGATTTCATATGCTTATACTGACGAAGAGAGAGATAAAATTCTTGGTAAAGATGCACCTAAACTAGAAGATTTACTCACTGAGTCTGCAAATGAAGAGGGTAGTGGAGAAGAAAATGAAGAAGAAACAGAGGAAGAAAATGCTAAGAATAAAAGAGTATCTAAAATTCATATTCAAAGATATAAGGGTCTCGGAGAAATGAATGCTGAAGAACTTTGGGAAACTACTATGGATCCTGTCCGTCGTATACTTAAGCAGGTATCAGTGACCGATGCAGAGGAAGCAAATAAAGTATTTGATATGCTTATGGGTTCTGAGGTTCCACCTCGTAAATCCTTCATAACTTCTCACGCCAAAATGGCAAACTTGGATATATAATAATTAAGAATTAAATATAAAATATCCCCACAAATAAATTTGTGGGGATATTTTTATTAACTAATTCAATGTTCTTTCTTTGATTTCTTTCTGAACTTTTTCGATAAATATTTCTGGTGTAATATTCTCAAGTTTTTCAGTTCTACCTTCGACAGTTATAATTTTTGCATCCCTTTCTTTGTCACCAATGACGATGATATATGGGACTTTATTCATCTTTGCATTACGAATTCTTTTACCTAGTGATTCATTCGAATCATCAAGTTCTACTCTTATGTCAGTTTCTTTTAACAATTTAAATACAGAGTCCGCATATTCTTTCTGGTGTTCTGAAATAGGCAGGATTGTAACTTGTACAGGGGAAAGCCAGACTGGAAATGCACCAGCAAAGTTTTCAATCATTACCCCCATGAATCTTTCAAGCGCACCAGAGATGGCTCTATGAATAACTACTGGTCTTTCTTCTTCACCTTTTTCATTTATAAATTTGAGTTCAAATCTCTCTGGTAGATTAAAATCACATTGTATAGTTGCAAGTTGCCATTCTCGTCCTATTGCATCTTTAAACATAAAGTCTAGTTTTGGTCCATAAAATGCTGCTTCTCCCTTTACTATTTGGTAGTTTAATTCATTTTCTTTCGCTGATTGTTCTAGTGTTGATTCTGCTTTTTCCCAAACTTCATCACTACCTATATATTTGTCTTTGTCTTCACCTCTTACAGAAAGACTTACTCTGTAATCATTCATCATCCCCATTGTTGTGTAAAAAGATTTAACGATAGAGACTATAGTACTGACTTCTTGGCTTATTTGTGATACACGACAGAATAGGTGACCATCATCTTGAGTGATAGCACGGACACGTGTTAGGCCTGAAAGTTGTCCGGCTTTTTCATAACGATAAACAGTTGCTGGTTCAAAATATCTTACTGGCATATCACGATAAGAGAACTGATTATCAGCAAAGATTTGCATATGGTGTGGGCAGTTCATAGGCTTCATAAAGAATTCCTCATCTCCACCTTTCACACGGAAAAGTTCCTCACCAAATTTTGCTGCATGACCAGAAGCCTCATATAGTTCTTTTTTTGCTATATGTGGAGTCCAGACTCTATTGTATCCTTTATTCTTATGTAAACTCCATAGGAAATCTTCAATTTCCTTTCTTATTATCATACCCTTAGGTTGCATAAGAGGTAGTCCTGATCCTATAAGAGGAGAGATTGTGAAAAGTTTTAATTCAGCGCCTATTTTTCTATGATCTCTTTTTTTAGCTTCTTCTTGTCGATAAATGTAAGCATCAAGTTCTTCTTTTGTATCAAATGCAAGACCGTAAATACGAGTGAGCATTTTATTCTTTTCATCTCCACGCCAATATGCTCCGGCTATACGATCAAGCTTGAATGCATCAGGGTTTATCTCTGTTGTAGATGTGACGTGTGGTCCAGCACAAAGATTATCAAAAAATCCTGATTTGTAGAAACTGACATTCTTTTCACCTGCAATTTTTAAATTATTTATTAATTCTGTTTTATAAGGGTCTTCCTTATATAGATTCAATGCTGTGTCAAAATCCATATCATGTTGTACAAACATAATATTTTCTTTTATCAACTCCCTCATTCTCTTTTCTAGTTTTGGTAAAATATCTAAGTTTATAGATTCTGGTAAATCATAATCTTGATAAAACCCATCATCAATAACAGGTCCAACACCTAATCCTACTTTTGGATATAATTCTTGTACGGCCATACTCATAAGATGTGATAGTGAATGGCGGACAAGTTCTACTTTATTTTTGTTTTCCATATATTTTAAAAACAGAACAAATTATTTTATGAAAGATTTTCTTAAAATATAATTTGTGAGTTTCATTTATCTTAATAATATAAAATCGCCCCGACAAAAAATGATGAATCATTTCTTGTCGGGGCGAGTCTAATCGCGGTTCCACCCAACTTTGTTCTTATTATTTATAAATTAGCCTTTCGGTCTTGTTTTACAAGATTATGGTTGGTAGCCATAACAATCTTTATAATATAATCATACAATTATTGTATTAAAAATACAAGCATTTGCATTTTAGATAAAAATCGGTATACTATTTATATGGTAATACGAATGAGACATACACGAGCCCATACAGGGAATCGTCGATCACATCATGCTTTAAAAGCCAAGACTTTTGCTGTTTGTACAAATTGTGAACAGCCAAAGGAAACACACATAGTTTGCAAGAACTGTGGTTTTTATCGTGGCCGTAAGGTAGTAGATGTGGTTAAAAAAGTTGAAAAGAAACAAGCTAAGAAGAAGTCAAAATAGGCTCTTGAAATTTTTTTCTTAAATTTTTACTTTGAATTATAAAGTAAAACTTTCTCGAAAAATTTCAAGATTCCATTTTCTAATTTATTATGGCAAATAGGCACCTTTCACGTTCAATAGTTCTTCAGACACTCTTTGAGTGGGATTTTGGTGTCGAGAAAGATACTGCCCCAGAAGAGATGCTTGAAAGGAATATAGAGGAGTTCGGTCCAGGTCTTGATGACTCGCATTTTATGAGTGAGTTATTTTTGAATATAATAAAGAAAAAAGTAATTATAGATGAGATTATAGAGAAAGCTGCTCCAGATTGGCCTATAGATAAGATTTCTATTATAGATAGGAATATTCTTCGTCTGGGGTTATATGAATTAATTTTCGGAGATAGGGAACAAGTCCCTCCAAAAGTTGCTATCAATGAAGCGATAGAACTTGCAAAAAGTTTTGGTGGAGAGAATTCAAGTCGTTTTGTAAACGGAGTTTTGGGTGGTGTATATAAAGAGCTAGGTGAGCCAGGAAAGGATGATATAAATACAAAGAAAAAGCACAAACAGTTTGAAACAGATCCAGATAAGTTCCCGATAGAGAAGAAAGCAGGAGCAGTTGTTTACTCTATTAAAGATGGACATATTTATTTTGCTTTTGTGCATGACGTTTTTGGATATTGGACTTTTTCAAAAGGTGGAATTGAAGATGGCGAGAATGAAGAAGAAGGTGCAGTAAGAGAGATAAAAGAAGAAATGGGGGTAGATATTAAAATAAAAGAACTCTTAGGACGCAGTGAGTATATAGCTACACATCCAGAAAATGGTAAAATTCGCAAACAGGTAGTATTTTTCTTAGGAGAGACTGATTATACTGATCTGGTTTTAAAACAAGGATCAGGTGGCCTAGATGATGTAAGGTGGTTTCCAATCGAAGAAGTTGCAAACCTTAAAATATATGATAATATGGTTCCACTTCTTACAAAAGCAGTTGAGATATTAACCAAGAATTAGGTTTTCTGTATATAATTATTTGTTATTACAGTTATTCCTAAATAATAATTTATGATTGATTTTAGTGAATTTGAGAAAAAAACGAATATAGTTTTCAAAAATAAAAAGCTTCTTGAGCAAGCTTTTATTCACCGTTCTTATATCAATGAGAATAGTGGTGGTAGACTTTCACACAATGAGAGACTTGAGTTTTTAGGTGATGCAGTTTTAGAGCTTATCGTTACCGACTATCTTTATAATAAATATCCTGATTGTGATGAAGGTGAGCTTACTGCATATAGATCAGCTCTTGTGAATGCTGTAATTATCGGAGAAGTTGCTTTATCTTTGGGTATGAACGATTACTTACTTTTGTCAAAAGGTGAAGCTAAAGATATAGGTAAGGCACGTAGTTATATCTTAGCAAATACTTATGAAGCATACGTGGGGGCAGTTTACCTTGATCAGGGTTATGATACTGCTTTAGAGTTTATAGCTAGTTCTTTATTTGGGAAAATTGACGCGATTGTTAAAGAGAAACTATGGCGTGATGCGAAAAGTTTAGTCCAAGAAAAGTCTCAAGAGTATCTGAACGTGACTCCATCTTACAAGGTGATAAACGAAGTCGGTCCTGATCATGATAAGAATTTTACTGTTGGTATCTTCTTTGGATTTGAAAAGATAGCAGAAGGCAAAGGACACTCAAAGCAAGAAGCTGAACAATCTGCTGCAAGAAAAGCATTAGAAGTTAAAGAATGGCTCGACTAAGATGATGACTCTAAAGTCTATAGAACTAATTGGTTTTAAATCATTTGGTAAAAAGAGTTCTTTATCTTTTTCTACTCCTATCACTTGTGTAGTGGGTCCCAATGGCTCAGGTAAGTCAAATATCGTAGAATCTATACGTTTTGTATTAGGAGAGCAGTCTATGAAGTCTCTTCGTGGAAAGGGAGGTATAGACCTTATATATAAAGGCTCTAAAATGATGCCATCATCTAATAGGGCAAGTGTGAATATAACTTTTGATAATAGTAAAAAGATTTTTTCTTTTACGAATAGTGGTATCGGTGTATCTCTTGATTTCGATGAAGTCACGATTTCTCGTGAAGTTTTTTCTGATGGTGCAAATAAGTATAGTATCAATGGTACAGAAGTTCGTCTGAAAGATATTATTGACTTGCTTTCATCTGTAAATATTGGTAGCTCTGGCCACCATATCATTTCTCAAGGTGAAGCTGATAGAGTTCTAAATGCATCTAATAAGGATCGCCGAAGTATGATAGAAGATGCACTTGGCTTAAAGATATACCAGTACCGTATAAAAGAATCTGAAAGGAAACTAGATAAAACAATTTTAAATATGAAAGAAGTCGGAGCACTTCGCCGTGAGATAGCACCTCACTTGTCTTTCTTAAAGAAGCAAGTTGAAAAAGTAGAAAAAGCTCGTGAGATGAGAGAGGACTTAAGGTGTCTTTATAAAACTTATTTTGGAGGAGAGTATACATATATAAATACTGAAGGGGATCGGCTTATGCAATTACGTCAAGATTTAAATAAAAAAGCCTTAGAACTTGATGATAAGATCGGACAAATGGAGAAGATAAAGAATACTGACTTTATAGAGAGTGAGAATTCTAAAATAATAAGAGAGAAAGAAAGTGAACTTTACCAAGTCCG
The DNA here is from genome assembly GCA_903862375.1 of uncultured bacterium. GTDB lineage: Bacteria > Patescibacteriota > Minisyncoccia > Phycocordibacterales > UBA9973 > UBA8515. The sequence goes on along the minus strand of CAIOXR010000075.1, from coordinate 3,815 downwards.
CACAAAGAGGGATGATCTTGCTCGTTCTTTGGGTCGTATAGAGGGTATTATAGAAGGTATAGAAAAGCAATTCAAACGTATCCCCGAAGTGAAAGGACGAATTATAAAAGAGTCTGAGTGGAAGTCACTAGTGGAAGATTTAGAGCATAAAGTAGATGAGGCTATCAACTTCGAAGATATCACAAGTGTCAAAGAAGTACTTATAAATATAAAAAGAAAATTAGGAGAATTCTTACATACAGATAATATAGAGGAAGTCGAAATGCCAGTTATTACTGAAAATGCTGAGTATCTAGAAATGACGAAAGAAAAAGAGAATATTATTCAAGCTGTAAATCAGATTAAAGAAGAAGAAAGATCAATAATAAATAATATAAATGATCTTAAAGATAAAGAAAGAGAATCTCAATCTCAACTTCGAGATAATGAGCGTAACTTATACCAGCTATTGTCAGATAGGAATCAGATCACTTCATCAATGCATTCTTTAACTTTTGGGGAGGAGAAGCTTGCTTCTATAAAGTCAGCTTTTGAAATGGAAGTAGCTGAAGGTGGAGTCCTTATCGGTAGAGAAGTCATAGCTTATGCCCAGACTAAGATAGAAGGAGAAGTAAGTAGAAGCTCTCAAGATGATCTTCGCCGAAAGATAGAACGTATCAAGATAAAGCTTGAAGACTCTGGTAGTGGTAATGCAGGTGAGATAATGAAAGAGTATGATGATACAGTAGAGAGAGATGTATTCCTCGCACGCGAGCTTGAAGATTTGAATAAAAGTATTGATTCACTTCGTGTGCTTATACAAGAATTAAAAGAGACACTAGACAAAGAATTTAAAACTGGAGTAGAAAAGATAAATAAGCAATTCCAAGAATTCTTCGCACTTATGTTTGGAGGTGGATCTGCTTTCCTGTCTATAACTATGGAGCATAAGAAAGTTAGGAAAGGAGATGAAGCTTCCTCAATAGATGATGATGAGGAAAGTGAAGAAGAAGAGGGGAATGATCTTGGTTTTGAAAGAGGTATAGAGATAAACGTAACTTTACCTCAAAAGAAAGTGAAAGATTTGCATATGCTCTCAGGTGGAGAAAGGTCTCTGACTTCTATCGCACTCCTATTTGCAGTATCGCAAGTAAACCCACCACCATTCTTAGTCTTAGATGAGACTGATGCCGCCCTAGATGAAGCGAACTCTCGAAAGTATGGGAATATGCTTGATAATTTATCGAAGTATTCTCAGCTTATAGTTGTGACTCATAATCGTGAGACTATGTCTCGTGCCCAAGTGCTTTATGGTGTCACGATGTCTTCCGAAGGGGCTTCCAAGCTCCTCTCAATCCGCCTCGAAGATGCAAATATCTACGCGAAATAGTACTAAATTTGTTTCTTCAGAAATTCTATAATAGTTTCGCCATTTTTTATTATTTCTTTTGCATTATCTATACCTACGTATCGGTAGTGCCAAGGTTCGTACATATAGCCTGTAATACTCTCTTTATCTTTCGGATAGCTTTCTACAAAACCAAAATCACTTGCGTTTTTAGTCATCCAATCATACTCACTACTTGTATAGAATTTACCTGAAGTCGTCGAGTAGTTTATCGATCCACCTGTGATATCTACTGCTGTACCTAGCTGATGCTCTGAGTAGCCAGCTTTAGCGATAGCGATACTTGCATTCTTATTCCCACTTTTTATGCTACCTTGAAGTAGCTTTTTTTGTGTCTCAAAGCTTCTAAATCCTGAACTTGCTTTTATATTTATTCCATCCTCTTTTGCTTTTGTGGCCATAGACTCGAAACTATCCCTTGCTTCTTTAGTAAGACAGATACCAGTCCTGATACTTGAAGTGTCACTCAGATCTCTTAAATCTTTAGGTATATAAGTCGTATCTGGAAGTACTGTATCTTGCCCGATAGGTAGAAGGCTCATATCTTCATATTCTTTAGTTGGTTTTTCACAGATGCCTGAGGTGAGGGTATCTGCTTCTCTTACTTCATCTTTCGTGAAGATTCCATTTGGTTGGTAATATTTATTCAAAGTTATGATTTTACTATCGGTACTTTTCAAAGTATTACTTTCGAAAGTCGCCTGGTAGACCATACCCCGCATTGTGTTTTTAGAAAAATATTGATCAAAAATAAAGTTACCAAGAGAGTAGACTATAGGCTTGTCTTTATATTTACCTATATCTTCTATGACGTGAGGGTGGTGGCCGATGATCATATCTGCACCTGAATCTATCAGCATTTTCGCAAGTTCTTCTTGGTGAGAGTTGTGAATAGTTTTATATTCTTCTCCCCAGTGTATAGATACTATTAATACATCAGATTGTGTTTTTGCATTTTTAATTATTTCTCTGATAAGTGGATCACTCGCTAGAAGTATCCCACCTTTAGTATCTGTCGCTTCCATCCATTCTGGGCCTACATCGGATACTCCTATATATCCGAATTTAATGCCATTCTTCTCTATGATAGTTGGAGTCTCTACTTCTTTTTTATTCATCCCTGCTCCAGTTTTTAAAATACCATTATCAGTAAGTCTTTTGAGTGTATCAGCGAAAGCAGTTGTATTCCAGTCCCCGATATGATTATTTGCAAATGACACAATGTCAAAACCTGCATTTTTAATAACAGGAAGTACACTAGGATCCATACGGAAAGAATATTTACTCCCGACATTATTTCCGACATCAGATACTGGCCCTTCAAGGTTTGCAAATAGTATATCTGCGTTTTTTATTTCAGGAATATTTTCAAATAGTTTACTATAGTCTCCATTAAAATTTTTCTTTACTGAAGTTTCTACACTACGAGCAAGCATCATATCGCCAACGAACATTAAAGTGGTTGTTTTTGGTCTTTCTACTTCCACTGCTTTATCCTCTTTTATTGTTGTGTCTACTACTTCTGCTTTCTGATCTTTAGAAGTTATATTTGAAGCTTTTTCACCTATGAATATACCACCATAAAATCCTACTACGACAATTATAATGGCACCTAGTGTGTAAAGTATTGTATTCTTCATATATTATTCTATTATATCTTTTGGATCGACATAAGTATACCCATCCGACTCTAGGGTAGTGAGAAGTGCATCTAAGTTCGCAAGCGACCAAGGGTGCTCGTGTATAAGTATGATAGATCCAGAGTGAAGATCTTTAGTCACATTACTTATGAAAATATCTTTATTTACTGTAGACTTCTCCCAATCTTTAGCTGCTCCTGACCAATTCATAGATATCATTTTCTTTTCTTTTATATAATCTCTTATCTGTATAGTACTCTCCCCGTATGGAGCACGAAAGAAGTGAGGGAGGGATCCTGTGAGTTTGAGTATAAGATCACTGTTTTTATCTATATCTTTTTTAATTATTGTTTCATCTTTTAATTTCTTTAGATAAGGATGATCCCAAGTATGGTTGCCAAGAGCATAACCTTCATCATATATATATTTGATGACTCCTTCATTTGCTTTATCATGCATACCATTGATGAAGAAAATAGCTTTTGCATTGTGTTTATTTAGGATCTCAATCATATCTTTAGTTCTTTTACTAGGTCCATCATCTATCGTTAGAAGTAATATTTTCTTTTTGTTAGTCTTATCTACAGGTATAATGGTACTTCGATCTGTTATCTTATAGAATTCCTTAGTTTTTATTTCTGGTTTTAATTCTACTTCAGGAATTTTTTCACTTGTTGGTTTTATTTCTTCAATTTGTAATTTTGGTATTTCTGTTTTGTTCTTATATATTGAAAAAGCATAAGTAATTACAGTAATAAGTACAAAAGTTAATATTATAAATATTTTTT
>CAIOXR010000074.1 GCA_903862375.1 uncultured bacterium | reverse complement strand
GTACCCCTGAAATAGAAAATTCTGGATTATTTGTTCCTATATTATTATTTATATTTTGAGAGTTTGGTGCTGTTATATTTTTATAATTCATATAATTACTATTCCACCATTTTTGTACACCATATTCCCAGTTAGTAAATTGAGAGTCAGAAATATTTTTTGCTGGATTTGTATTCGTTGGATCATTTTTATTAATCCAATATAAAATAGTATGAACATTTGTAATTGATACTTCTTTTTTATTATTTTCTATGAGCGCCCCAGTCGCTGTATTGTAAGTAGGATTATCTTCCCAAAAAGTTTCACCTCCTTGCCAAAAACCACGAAGAATCGGTGGTATTGATTGATCTATTGGTTCAGGTTCTTCAAAAAATTCATTTGGTTTATCTTTAAGTATCTCTGATATAACAGCGTTCCAAATAGGGCCAGCAAGCGCTGAACCACCTTTTCCCATAGGTTTATTATCATTATTACCAACCCAGACTCCAACCGCTATAGAGGGGGTATATCCTATCGTCCAGGCATCTTTATTATCATTAGTTGTACCTGTTTTAACTGCAACATCGTGTCCTGGTACATTTAGTATTGAGTTATGATTAAAAGTTGGTGAACGAGCATCATCATCTGATAATATATCTGATAATATATTTGTAGTATTTGGACTTAGTACCGCATATGGTTTATCCTCATATTGTTCTAATATATTATCGTTTGCATCACTAATAGAAAGAATACTTTTATAAGGATGACGTATTCCACTTGTAGCAAAGACCCCATAAACTGAAGTCATTTCTAAAAGAGTGGTTTCTCCTCCTCCAATAACCAGAGATAAGCCATATCTTGTTGGATCTGTAAGAGTTGTGATACCTAAGTCGCTAGCCATTTTAATTGCATCATTTATACCCACTAAATATAATAGTTTAATTGCTACAATGTTTATTGATTGAGCTAAGGCGTTTTTAAGTGTCATTGGGCCACGAAATATATTATTATAATCGTTTGGAGTGTAACAAACTGCTTTATTATTCCCTGGAAGAGGTTTACCTGTTGGATCACAAGAGGCATTGAACTCAGTTTTGACATCAAAAAGTGTTGTATCTGCTGTATATCCTTTTTCAAAAGCGTCTGCATATACAATAGGTTTAAATGAGGACCCTGGCTGTCTTGGAGCTGTCGCTACATTAAAATTACCATCTATCGTTTTATCAAAATAATTTCTTGACCCCACCATAGATAATATTTGACCTGTTTTTGGGTCTATTACTACTACTGCTGCATTTGATCCACCCCAGGCTTTTTCATTTTCTAGTGATTTTTGAAGTGCGATTTCTTCAGCTTTTTTTTGTAGATTATAATCTAATGTTGTTATAACTTTTAGTCCTCCTTCTTCAAGTGCATTTAGTCCATATTTTTTTTCTAAGTAATCTTTTATAAAAAATACAAAGTGAGGAGCAGCTATGTGCATAGGTTGTTCTGGTGCGAATATAACTACTTCACTTTTTGCTTTATTGTATGTTTCTTCATTAATGAATTTTAAATCCAACATTCTTTTTAAAACTAAATTTTTTCTTTCATCAAGTTTATCCTTATTCTTTCTATAAGGAGAATAATAAGTAGGTCCATTAGGTATTGCTGCCATATATGCAGATTCAGCTAAAGTAAGATCTATAGGTTCTTTATTAAAAAATGCTTTCGACGCTTCTTCTATTCCATAAATATTTCCACCATATGGTGCTTCATTTAGATATAAGGCTAGTATGTCATCTTTACTTGTCACTCTTTCTAATTTAAGAGCTAATATCCACTCTTTTATTTTACGAGATACAGATTTATTTGAAGTCAAAAGTGTATTTTTTATTAATTGTTGAGTTATGGTTGAACCACCTTGTACTTTTCCACCAGTAAGATTAGCCCAGACAGCACGCAGAATTGATTTTATCCTTATTCCTTTATGGTTATAAAATTCTGAATCTTCGATAGCCACCGTTGCATTCTTAATATCTTTTCCCATTTCTTCATATGGAATGACTGTTCTTTTAATATTTTGATGAACATCATAAAGGAGTATTTGGCCAGTACGATCATAAATTTTTGTAGAATTTTGTATTTTTCTTTCCGAAAAAAGTTTAAAATCAGGTAGTTTTAAAGTGCTTACCCAAATTAATAGAATTCCAGTAGTTATGACTACCAATCCTATAAACAAAAAAATACTATTTTTTATAAATTTTAAAAAGTTGAAAGATGATTTATGATATATTTTCATATATATATAATAGCATATTTTAACCTTTAAATAATAGAAAATTTGTGATAATATGCATAATATGAGTAAAATAATAATAGATGAAGAGAAGATAGACAAATTTTTAGAGAGGGGGGTAGCAGAAATTTTTCCGTCAAAAAAATTACTTAAGGAAAAGTTGATGTCAGGAGCTCGATTAAAGATTTATCAAGGTTTTGATCCTACGGGGCCTTATCTTCATGTTGGACATGCAATAGGAATACGAGCTTTAAAGATTTTACAGGAATTAGGACATGAAGTTATATTTTTAGTTGGAGATTTTACTTCTAAGGTTGGTGATCCAGATAAGGGTTCTACAAGAATAATATTAACCGATGAAGAAATAGAGAGGAATATGTCTAAGTGGAAAGAACAAGCTGCCCAGCTTATTAATTTTGGAGGAGAGAATCCTGTAAGATTTGAAAGGAATTATAAATGGCTTTCTAAGTTAAAACTTGATGATATTTTGAAATTAATGTCTAATTTTACATTACAACAAATATTACAAAGAGATTTATTTAAGAAAAGATTAAAAGAAGATTTACCGCTTAAGTTACACGAAATTGTTTATCCTTTAATGCAAGGGTATGATGGTGTAGCTATGGAAGTCGATATTGAAATTGGTGGAGCTGATCAGATATTTAATATGTTGGTAGGTAGAGATTTATCAAAAATATATTTAAATAAAGAAAAGTTTGTCAGAGCAAATAAAATGATGGATGCTCCAGACGGTATCACTATGAGTAAAACTAAAGGTAATGGAATTAACTTAGGAGATAATGCAGAACAAATGTTTGGGAAAGCTATGTCTTATCCAGATACTGCTATTTTGTCTGGATTAGAGCTTCTAACTGAAGTATCAATGAAAGAAATAAAAAATATTGAAAAAGAAATAAAATCTGGTTCAAATCCTATGCAATTTAAAAAATTAATGGCATATGAAATTGTTAAAACAATAAAAGGTGAGAAAGATGCTATCTCTGCACAAGATAGTTGGGAAAAAACTTTTTCTAGAAAAGAAATACCAACAGAGATAGAAGGGGTTGATGTAAAAAAAGGTGAGCTATTAGTGGATGTTTTTCTGAAAGAAAAAATTATACTTTCAAAGAGTGAGTTTAGACGACTTATAGATGAGAGAGCTATAACAAATATGGATACGAAAGAAAAAGTTACATCTCAGACAGAAAAAGTTCAAAATGGAGTTTATAAAATAGGTAAGAAAAGATTTTGTAAAATTAAAATTAAATAAAATAAAAACGAGCAAGTATACTTGCTCGTTTTTATTTTATTAATATTCAGAACCATCTAAACCTGCAAAATCTTCTAAGTCGTCATCTTCAGCATCTTCTAAATCATCTACCAGTAAATCATCATCTACAAGTAACATATCATCATCAAGTGAATCATCTATATCATCTACTGGTGATAATATATCATCTTCATCTTCGTTTATATCAGGATCAGCATTTAGTTCTTCATCATCTTTATAACTCATAAGTTAATTATTTAATAAACATATTATAATAATTATTTGTATCAAAATATGATTTTCTTTGCAAGGGTTAATTACCTGTGGAAAACCTTTCACAAGCAAGACAAGTAATACCGATAGCTATTGCATCGAGTTCATCATCTGAATTTGTCTCTGTTTTTATGTTTATAAGCTTTGGAACCATCATCATTACAGCCTCTTTGCTTGATTTACCATAACCTGTAACCGCTATCTTTATCTGAGGAGGAGTATATTCAAAAATTTGCAATCCATTTCTAGAAGCAGTATATATGATAACTCCTCTTGCTTCGGATACACCCATTACTGTTTTTTGATTTGTTGTAAAATATAATTTTTCTATACTAAGAACAGTTGGTTTGTATTTTTTTATTATTTTTTCTAATTCATTTCCTATGAGGGTTAGTCTTTTGTGAAAAGGAATTTTTGCTGAAGTTTTAAAACAACTAGAATATACCAAGTCGTGTTTTGGTGTGTATGTTTTGTCTAGTATCGCTATTCCTATTCTTTCAAAACCTGGATCAATTGCTAAAATTCTCATTTATATATAAATATTTATTTCATCAAAATAGTTTCTCTCAGAGAGTCCGGATAAATTTCTGCTGAAATTTTTCTCATTGCTCGGGTCGTCACCCTTGCGCACGCCTCTCTGATAGAACTATTTTGATTTCATAAATATATAACTAATTGTCATTTATAAAATCAAAACCTAAATGTTCATAACCCTTTTTTGTGACTGTTCTACCACGAGAGGTACGTTCTAGTAATCCAAGTTGTATGAGGTATGGCTCGATAACTTCTTCTATTGTAGCTTCTTCTTCGCTTGTTGCAGCTGAGATTGTTTTAAGCCCGACTGGACCACCATTGAATTTACCTATTATAGTTTCTAAAACTCTTCTGTCCGATGAAGTCAGTCCTATCTCGTCGATTTCAAGTAATGCTAAAGCTTTCTTAACTGCATCTTTAGAAAGTGGAACTTTGTGTACTTGAGCATAATCACGACAACGCTTGAGGAAGTAGTTTGCTGTACGTGGAGTAAAACGTGCACGTTTAGATATTTCACTTAGTGCCTCATCCTCAAGGTCTACTCCAAGTATCTTAGCAGAGCGAGAAAGTATCTTTTTAATTTCTTCATCAGTATAAAATTCAAGTCGGAAAACCCCACCTGAGAATCTTGATCGAAGAGGGGAAGATAGAAGGGCTATACGTGTAGTAGCAGCGATAAGAGTAAAAGGTGGAAGTTCAAGTTGTATAGTACGAGCAGAAGGACCTTTACCAATAATAATATCCAAAACACCTGATTCCATGGCTGGATAGAGAATTTCTTCTACCATTTTATTTAAGCGGTGTATCTCATCGATAAAAACGATATCTCCAGGAGCAAGGTTTGTAAGGATAGAGGCAAGATCCCCGACTTTTTCTATAGCAGGGCCTGAAGTGATTTTAATTTGTCTGCGTGTCTCTTTAGCTATTAAATGCGCTAGTGTGGTCTTCCCAAGGCCTGGAGGCCCATAGAAAAGGATATGTTCAGCTGGATGTGACCTTTCTTCGGCCGCTGTAAGAAGGATTTTAAGGTTTGCTTTGATATTTTCTTGACCAATGTATTCTTCCCAGATACCTGGACGCAAAGTTTGGTCTAAAAAGCCCTCATCTTTGGTAGTAGACGATTCTTTACTATTCACAGTTGTGGAGTTGTTTTTACTTGACATAATTTTCTTAATATGCTATACTCTTTTTAGAACTTTAATACACGTTTTAATTATAGCATTTTTTTGTGAAGAGAACATAAATCTCTAAGCAATCGGCCCCGTGCTCTATATACGTGCGTAGGACGTCTTGGTTTATATTTATATTTACTGTGGCTATCCTGTAATCCTATATTACTTTGTTAGCGCATGCTTTCAAAGGATTGTTTAGAGATTTATGTTTTTTTCTTTTCCAGTTATAAAAAATAAAAATAGTTTTTTAGAAATTATTTATTTTATTCTTCATAGAAGTCTACTACACTAGCGACTTCATCATAAGAGGTGATACCTTTTAGAATTTTTACCATACCATCTTCTTGTATAGAAAGTGAAACTTGATCTTTTGATGCTTCTTTGATTTCTCTTTCACTAGGATTTCTTGTTATTATGTCTTCAATTTTTGCATCATTATATATAGCTTCGAAAATACCTATTTGTCCGTGATATCCAGTATTATTACATTCTGGACAACCGACAGGATCATATAATTTGAATGGGTTTATCATATCTACTCCATAATCTATGAAATTCTTATTATGGAGTTTTGTTTGTTCTACCATTTTATTTATAATGGATAGTTCTTCTGTCTTTGGAGCTCTTTCTTTCTTACAATTTACACAAAGTCTTCTTACTAAGCGTTGAGCGATAGAAAGAGAAAGTGCAGATACTAATATTTTTGGATTTACTTCTAGATCGATAAGACGAGGTATGACTCCTGCTGCATTATTTGTATGTAGTGTAGAGAAGACTAAGTGACCAGTAAGTGCGGACTCTACCGCTATCTTTGCTGTTTCACTATCACGTATTTCTCCCACCATTATCACATCTGGGTCTTGGCGGAGAGCAGAACGCAATCCTTCTAAAAAGGTATAACCTTTCTCGCTATCTGTTTGTGTCTGGGTAATTCCAGGTAGGTGGTACTCGATAGGGTCTTCGATAGTGATTATCTTTATCTCAGTTGAGTATATCTTCTGCAAGAAAGAGTAAAGGGTTGTAGTCTTTCCTGATCCAGTAGGTCCAGTAAGAAGAATCATGCCATTTGGCTTTTTTATTTCTCTCATGAATATATCATAAAGTTTTGGCTCTATACCCATATCTTCAAGCTTAACTCTTATTGATTTTGGATTTAAAATACGCATAACGATAGACTCACCATAAGCTCCAGGGATAAGAGATACACGAAGCGATATCTCATCTTGATCAAGATATATACTGAAGCGTCCATCTTGAGCGATAGAGTTTGCTGTGATTTTAAGGCCCGAAATAAGCTTTATTCTTGAATTTATGAATTTATGAGCAGCTGGAGGTATTTCCATAACTTCATGAAGTATCCCATCCAGACGGAATCGAAGACGTACAGTATTCTCTTCTGGTTCGAAGTGTATATCAGAAGCATTTATAGCTACAGCTCCAGCGATAGCGACTTCAAGAATTTGTGAAGTTGTATGGACGTTATCTTTTTCAATATCTAAGACTATTTTTTTAATGTCTTCAATATTTTTAATATTTACCATTAGTTTTTTTAATGCTTCTCCGGATATAGCTATACTTCCAGCCTTAGACTCAGCAGCAAAAGAAATCTCTTTATATCTCTCCCAAGCTTTCTCAAGACTTGCAAGGGATGCCATATAGAAGTGAGGAGAGTACTCACGATCTGCAAAATACTTTTTAAGATTTTCTAGTTTATCTGGTTGAGGAGATCTTACAGCTACGTGGATATCTTTCCCAAGTAGCTTGAATGGAGCTACTTCTAGACTACGAGCTTCTTTCTCTACTATCGTACGAAGTGCATCATTCTCTATCGGTACAACAGAAAGGTGAATAGGCGGTACTCCATAGCGAGCTTCTGCTAAAGTATCTACCAAATCTTCTTCTTCTTGCTTCCTTAGGTCTGAGTAATTTTTATTTTGTTTATCATCATCAAATATAAGTGTCATATGAAGTTATTATAACAACAAATGGGAATATAATACAATAATAACCCCCTAGCCCATTGTAAGGTTGTGCAATACTAGTACAAAACCCCCTAGCCCCCTTATCAAGGGGGAATAAATACAATACCGATAAAACCCCCAGACTAATACAACCCCCTAACCCATTATCAGGGGGAATATACACCCTTTAACCCATTTTGAGGGTGGGGATAGACGTAGAATACAACACGCTATTTCGTCTAAATGAGGGGGAAATTCGGAATTTATATTTGAAATACAAGGATTATTTGTCAATAGACGTATTGACAAATGTGTTTAGATATGCTAATATATACCCGAAGATGTTTAATATTTATGGTTGTTATATATGTTACTCAATATACTTTGGGTGGTATATATAACAATCATAAATTATTATAAATATGAAAAAAGTTTTTGTTTTGTTTTTGATCTTGTTGGTAGCCATTTTAGGCTCGCAGGAGGTTTTTGGAAAAAAGGAGCCATGTGCTCCATATTATCAAAATAGAAATATGGAAGAGGTTAGAATAATTTTAACTAATTCTGGGCCATATTTTGATAACCTTCGCATTGCATATGCGAGGGCCTACTCTACCTTAACAGGTGAAAACATTTCTGCAACAGTTGCAGGAATGAGAATCATGCTCGAAAAATGCGAGATAGTTCATAAGAGTTATCTTACCAATTTTGATCCAAGTGATTATTTGAATGGGGTTAAGATCGGTGAAGAAGTATCATTTGAAGATGTGATTGGAGCTGAAAGCCAATATTGGCTGGTTCCAAAAGAAAAAAATGGGAATAATTATTTAGGGGTTATTGGGAAGGTGGCTTGCGTTAACCCTCAGTTGAAAAAAACCCGGGGTGTGAATCCAGGGAGAAAACTTTTTGAGTTTATTGTTATTGACACTCTTGTTGTTCGCATCGAGGACAATAATAGAAGTATTGATTCGATATTTCACATCGAATATAATTATAATACTGTTAATAACTACGAACAGCCACGAAAAGTTGTTGTTAGAGAATATGTTGAATCGGGTTATTACACCGATTTTAGTCGGTGGATGATGCCGATGGCATATACATCTTTTCCACAGTGTTATAACAATAATAATTATGGCTACAATAGTGGTTATAGTTATAATTGTTACTCTACCTCAGAAATGAGGATGTGGAACAATGAAAGGTATGATTCTCAACCTTTTCAAAAAAACGAGGATCACCGGTCATTTAATGAACGCCCTGAACACCAGGGAAAAAAGTCATTCGATGAGCCTGACCATAAGAGGTTCGATAATGACAAACGGCCGAACTTCGACCGTCCTGATAATAAAGGGAAGAAGTCATTTGATGAGCCTCGTAATAATAAAAGGTTTGATAATGACAAACGACCAGATAATGGTCGCCCCGAAAATTGGGACAAAAAATCAGACGAGCCCGAGCATAAGGGTAAGTCTGGTGCTGAAAGATATTCTGTTGGTAAGGAGTATATAGACTCCAGAACAGGACAAAGGAAAAGTTGGAGTACACAAGGTTCAGGTAATAACCAGAATCCCGGCTACCAACGCCAAGCAGGTTCAGGTAATAACCAGAATCCCGGCTACCAACGCCAAGCAGGTTCAGGTAATAACCAGAATCCCGGCTACCAACGCCAAGC
>CAIOXR010000073.1 GCA_903862375.1 uncultured bacterium | reverse complement strand
GTTAGAAATTAATATAATAATATTTTTTTATATGGATATGGAAAAAGTAGAATTAACAACATTACAGAAAATAAAGAAAACCATCTGGAAGCATTTATACAAGTATTTTCCTTGGGTTCAAAAACACTTTTTAAAATGGCATTTAGTCTGGCATGAGAAAGGACGTCAGCCTTATCATATAGGATGGCTTGCTCCAGGAAAAACTTTAGAAGAGTTAGAAAAGCACCTTCATACAGAGTGGGGTTTTGGGAACCACTTCGTTGCTTGGAAAGATAATGGTCAGGTTTTATCCTGGCGTAAGCTTGAAAATTTTGACGATCAGTATCATATAAGAGTTTTTAAAGATGGAGAAATACGAGGGCATCATGAGTTTACTCCTGAGAGTAAGCCATTCGAGCATTTTGTAGAGATAAATGAAGAATCAAGAATCGATGAATTCAAGAAATTCTTGGGAAGTTATATTGTCCAAAAGAAATATATTTCACATTTAAAAATGGATAGGAACGTAGCTCCAGATTCTGAGATTACAGTAGATGATCCTCTAGACAAAAATGGAAGACACAAAAAGTAAACAAATTAAAACATCTTGAGGCAAGACCTCACGATGTTTTAATTTAATTTATTTTTGATTTAGGATAAATTATATCCCATAGGGCACCGGCTACGTTGCGAGGTTTTCCTACTAGAGGGAAGTGGTGTAGATCGATGAATGGAGCAGAGTTGCACTCGATCACTCCACTTCTTGGTTGGTCATGCCATGAGATAGATATATCATCCATTATAAAGTCTACTCCTATAAGTGGATCATCTAGTACTTCAGCAATTTTTTCAAGCATGATTATATTATCTGGATGTATAATGTCAGTGACGTCAGTTATTCCTCCTCCAACAGCACGACTAGTTTTCTGTCCCAATGTTACTATTTCATCTTTTTTAGGCATAGTATTTTCTGTACGATTCCAATGAGTAAGCTCTTTCACTGCTTCTTCATCTAAAGACAGTTGGTGAAATATAGGTCCTTTGCGTAATGGATTTTCATTTTCAATATTTATAAGTTCTTTTATATTGTGTATTCCGTCACCTATTACATATGCTGGTTCACGGCGCAAGCAAGCTACAAATTTTTTTCCTATTAGTGTGCCTCTAAAAACATAACCAGAGAGTTCTTCTTCTATCATGACCCAAGGGGAAAGCTGGTGGGCTTTTTTGTATGAAGCTATAAGATTAGTTTCGTCTGATATATGTGTAGTTGTATGGCGACTTCTTGAACCTAAATTTGGTTTTGTAATTACGGGTTTATTTAAACGATTAAATATTTTAAGTGCTTCTTTTACACTACTTGCTATACCACCATCAGCAACGGGAATTCCAGCTTTTTTAAAATGTTTTTTCATTTCATTTTTATTATCCATCCATTCAAGACCTTTTGGATTATAATCTTTGGTACGAGGAAGTACATCAAAAAACCTCATTTCATTATTATATTTTGAAGTAAATATATCACGTCCAATTCCAAACAATAAAAACTCCTCCATGTTTATACCTCTTTTGATAGCTTCTTCCCATAAAACTTTTGCTCGTAAACTATCTTTTTCAGATGGTAATTTCTCTATTTTACCTAAATGTATTACCACCAATACTTTTGTAAGTATTGGTCCTAGCCATTCTAATTTATTTTCAGGAATAATATTGTTCATCCACATAGTCCATGGTTCGATCATTTCACTCAACCAAATAGACATATAAGCTAAATGATGATTAACTTGAGCACCTCCACAATCCACACAATAATTTTTATTTTTTTGTTCTGACATAATATACATAATACCAGAAAATTAATTTTCAAACAAAATTATAAAAATGACAATGAATAAATACCCATTTAATTTTAATGAGCCACGGCAAATCCTATAACTTTTTTTGCTCCTGATTTTTTAAGAATTTTTATAATTTCAAGCATAGTACCACCTGTTGTTGTAACATCATCTATTATAATTACAGTTTTACCTTTAATTATATTTGTATTTATTATACTAAATGCTCCTTTTATATTTTGTAATCTTTTATTTCTATTAGTAAGCCTTGCTTGTGGAATAGTATTTTTATTTTTAATTATTATTTTATTTTGATATAAGAACAAATTGGGATTTCCTGATTGACAAAAACTTTTTGCTATAACTTCTGATTGATTATATCCACGATTTTCCTTTTTTTCATTTGAAATTGGTACAGGTATTATGTAAATAGGAGATCCTTGTTGGAAAATTTTCATTTCATCTATATTTTCTATCAATCCTTCGTACAGTAATTTTCCTAATTTTTCTCCTAAGTATTTAATATGATGATATTTTAATTTCCATATTGCATCTTTTACAATAGGATCTTTATAATCATACAAAGCATATATATTATCTTCTGTTGGTCTTTCTGTAATTTTAAGATTATTTATGCAGTTATTACATAATATATCTTCATATTTATGACACCCAATACATTTGGTAGGGAATAGTATTTCTAAGAATTGATTTATTAGTATTTTTAATATCTTCATCACTTCTATATTTTACTATAAATATGCTATACTATTAATAGTAAATATGGATAATTCATTAAAAAATGTAATATCTCAAGGATTAGCTAGTTTTTCAAATATTTTTTCTGTCGATAAATCTGCTTCGAGTTTTTTAGGTATAGATATAGGCTCATCTGCAATTAAAGTTGTACAAATTAAAAAGAAAAATGGTAAAGCCGTTCTTGAAACATATGGTGCAATAGCATTAGGACCATATGGTAATTCAGATATAGGTTCAGTCACCAATTTACAAACAGATGCTATCGTGCAAGCTCTTATTGATGTTATGAAAGAATCAAACGTTACTATTCGTTCAGGAATTTTATCTATTCCTTCATCATCAAGTTTGATTTTTACATTAACATTGCCTGATAAAATTACAGAAGATAAATTGTCTTCAATAATACCGATTGAAGCCCGTAAATATATTCCTGTTCCTATAGCAGAAGTAACACTTGATTGGTTTGTTTTACCGAAAACCTCAGAATCTTCTGAAAACAATACATTAAATCAATCAGAACCACAGAAAACAATCGAAATAAAAACCGAAGTACTTGTTGTAGCGATACATAATGATACATTGACTCGATATCAAGAAATATTGAAAAAAACAGAAATACATTCAGATGCTTTTGAGATGGAAATATTTAGCAATATAAGATCATCTTTTTCTCATGATTTGGCTCCTATTTTATTAATTGATTTTGGTGCATCAAAAACGAAACTTTCGATTGTGGAAGAAGGAATAGTTCATGTATTTCATGTTGTAAATAGGGGAGGTGCAGATATCACAAAAAACATTGCTTCTGCTTTAAGTACTTCGTTTTCAGAAGCAGAGAAATTAAAACGTTCTGTGGGGTTAGATTTGAATAGTAATCCTGAAGTCGCAGATATAGTTAAATTATCAATCGAATACATTTTTTCAGATGCAAATAATGTTGTGTTTGCATATCAAAAGAAGTATAATAAAAATATCAGTAAGGTTATTTTAACTGGAGGCGGATCACTTATTAAGGGATTAATGGAAAAATCAGTTTCAAATTTTCATACTGATGTAGTTTATAGTAATCCATTTTCTAGAACAGAAGCTCCTGCATTTTTATCTAAAATATTAGAAATAAGTGGGCCAGAATTTAGTGTTGCTGTAGGTTTAGCCTTGAGACAATTATTGTAATATAATATGGATAATTCATTTCAAACATCATTTATACCCAAAAAGCCAATTACTGGTAGTGGTTCTACTGGTAGTCCTGTAAGTATTTTTATGGTTGTTTCAGTATTTATTTTAGTTGTTATGTTATCAGCTAGTGGTGGTTTGTATTTTTATAAAGATTATTTGCAAAAAAATAAATTAGCCTTATCTGAAAACTTAAAGAAAGTTAAAGAAAGTTTTGATAATAATACGATTGTTGAACTTGAGACATATGACAAAACTGCTTCTGTAGCTAAAGAAGTACTTGCAAACCATACAGTTTTATCTCCTTTATTTGATTTAATTAATGAACTTACTTTGTCTTCTATCCAATATACAAGATTTGATTATTCGACAGATAAAGGAGCCTTCTCAGTAAAAATGTCCGGAATATCACGTGACTATAGATCAATAGCTTTACAAGCTGATGTGTTTAATACAAAAAAAGGAAGTATGTTCAAAAATGTAATTTTTTCAAATTTAACAAAAGATAAAAATAATTTTGTTACATTCAGTCTAGAATTTGATGTCGACAAAAGCTTACTTTCTTATTCAAATAATATTGTAAATACGAATGCAGATTCAAACATTGTAAATACCGAGAATACCTCTAGTATAAATCCAGATAGTTCAACTGGACAGAATACCTTAGAAGCAACAAATAATAAACAATAAATTTATGAAATCACTTTTACCAATTATATTTATATTAGTATCAATTGCTGCTTTTATTTTTGCTGTAAATCCATGGTTTAATGATGTTAAAACATTAAAAGCTGATATTCTTGTTTATAACACTGCACTTAATAATTCTACTGACTTACAGAGGACTGAAGATTCTTTTATCACTACTTATAATTCAATAAAACAATCAGATAAAGATAGGTTAGCAACTTTTTTACCAAATTCAGTAAATAATATTCAATTTATATTAGAGATTGAACGTATTGCAAATCTACACAATATGCCAATAAAAGATCTTAAATTCGAATTTAAAAAGAAAGAAGCACCTTCTACCGCTATAGCAGTAGAAAATGTTTCTGAAACAAAGTCGTATGGAATTTTTCCTGTAGAATTTTCGACTGAAGGTAATTTTGATTCATTTGTTCTTTTTTTAAAAGATTTAGAATCAAACTTGAGATTAGTTGATGTTAAATCTGTTGTATTTAGTGTTCCTGATACTAAGGTCGGAGATACAGGGAATTCAAATGTTTATACATACATGTTAAAAGTTGAAACTTATTGGTTAAAATAAATTTATGCATAAGAAATATAGTAATTTTTTTATAGTTTTATTAGTCGGAGGCACATTATTTGGTGTTTATTCTTATTTTCATAATAATATAAAATCAGAAGCAGCGACTGACAATGGATCGCTTACATCTTCTCTCGATGTAACTACGCCAACTTCTGTAAATACAAATACTAGTCAAGCATTAAATGACGATATTGCTTTTTTAATGAGGCTGGGATCGTTGAAGAAAATTAAAATAGATATTTCTTTATTCGAAAATAAATATTTTAGTAATCTTGTAGACAATAGTGTTAAACTAGAGCCAGTTCCTATCGGGAGGAAAAATTCATTTTCTCCTTTAGACAAACCGGTTATAGCAAATCAAGTATTATATTCATTGAAAACTAATCCTGCTACTTCAATAACAAATAAATCTGCAGTTTTAATGGGTTCACTTGAAGGTGGTGTTACTTCAAATAATATTTATTTTGAATATGGTTTGACTGAACCATTAGATAAAGTAACTACAAAAGTGATACCTTCTATGGTTGGTAATTTCGCTTCAAATATAAATCTTTTAAATCCTAAGACTAAATATCTTTATCGTGCAGCAGCAAATATAAATGGAGTTCTTGTTTTTGGTGATATAATGTCATTTAATACAAACTAACTAATATGATACTTTTAGAAGAATTAATAAAAAAGGGTCTTATATCTGAAGATCAAATCCCAGAAATAATTAAAACAGCTGAGGAAAAGTTTGATGGGAACATTGAAAAATCTCTTATTAGTTTTAATGTAAGTGAAGATTCTATCCTTGAATTAAAAGGAGCAATTTATAATATACCGATAAAGAAAGTTGATCTTGAGCAAGTTCTTTCTTCAACATTGAAAATGATACCCATTGAAACTATCAAAACATATCATTTTGTTCCTATTGGTGTTACAGATGACGTATTAGAAATCGGAATAATTGATCCAGAAAATGTTCAAGCTATCGATGTATTAACTTTTATAACTGCAAAACTTGATAAACCATTTAAATTATTTTTAATAACAAATTCTGTTTATACAAAATTACTTGAAAAATATGATGGACTTGGTAATGAAGTAGATTTGGCTCTATCTGAATTAGATTTAGAGATATCAAATGCGGGGAATGATAAAACTAAGGGTAAAACATCTGGTTCAAAAAAAGAAGAAGAAGATATTACAGAAGATGCTCCAATTATTAAAATTGTTGCAGTTATACTTAGACATGCAGTCGAAGGAAATGCTTCAGATATTCATATTGAACATGTTGGTGATAAAATAAAAGTTCGTTTTAGAGTTGATGGTATATTACATACTTCATTAACTTTACCCACAACAGTTTATAACGGTGTTATTGCTCGTATTAAAATATTGTCCAAATTACGATTAGATGAAAAACGTAAACCACAAGATGGAGGTTTTTCTACAAAAATTGAAGGACGTAAGATAGATTATCGTGTTTCAACTATGCCATCCTATTATGGAGAAAAAGTAGTTATGCGTATTTTGGATTCAGAAAGAGGTGTTAAACCATTAAATGATTTGAATCTATCTCCAGATAATTTAGCTTTAATTCGTGAAGCTTTAGATAGACCGTATGGACTTATATTAGTTACAGGGCCTACAGGGTCTGGAAAAACTACCTCATTAAATTCAATGATAAGCGAAATGGATCATGAAAAACAAAATATTGTAACACTTGAAGATCCTGTAGAATATCATATGGAAGGGGTAAATCAGTCACAGGTTGCTCCTGAAATTGGTTATACTTTTGCATCTGGTTTACGTTCTATTTTAAGACAAGACCCAAATATAATAATGGTGGGAGAAATTCGTGATAAAGAAACAGCTGAACTTGCTATTCAGGCCGCTCTTACTGGTCACTTAGTATTATCAACTTTGCATACGAATAGTGCTGTCGGTGCTATTCCTCGCCTTGTAGACATGGGTATTGATCCTTATCTTATCGCTCCTACTTTAGTACTTTGTGTTGCTCAAAGATTAGCGCGTAGAATACATCCAAATTCTAAACAAGAAATTCCCATTGATGAAAATAAAAAAATAATGATAGATAAACTTTTTGCTGATTTACCAGATGAATTTAAGTCAAAAATAAATTTTAATTCTTCTATTTATGAAGCACAACCCTCACCTGAATGTCCTTCGGGTATGTTAGGACGAGTTCCTGTTTATGAAATGTTTAAGGTAGATAAAGAGATGCAAGAAATAATTTTAAGAAAACCTCAAGAGCAAGAGATATACAAACTTGCTCGTTCTCGTGGAATGCTAACAATAAGAGAAGATGCAATAATAAAAAGTATGGCAGGATTAGTTCCTTTTAAAGAAGTTTATAATTTTTAGTAGTAAAAGAATTATATTTG
>CAIOXR010000072.1 GCA_903862375.1 uncultured bacterium | reverse complement strand
TCATAGAGGAAGAGCTATCCTTCTATAAACGTATGAATCTACCTATCCCACGTCTCTGTCCTAACTGTAGACACTATGAGAGACTATTACAACGTAATCCTATGAAACTCTGGCATAGATCCTGTATGAAAGAAGGTTGTATTAATACCTTTGAGACTTCTTATTCTCCAGATAGACCTGAGATTGTGTATTGTGAGAAGTGTTATCAACAGGAAGTATATTAATATGGAATACAAACCTGAAACAAACAAACTTGCCCGTACTAATTTTTTGATTAAGTAACATAATGATTAATATATAATTACACAGATAAATATGGATAAAGAATACAAAAAATTAGTATTAGGGTGTCAGAACTGCAAGAAAGACTTCATAATCGAGCCTGAGGATTTTTTGTTCTATGAAAGAATACAAGTCCCTGCACCTACATTTTGTCCAGAATGTCGAATAATTAGACGAATGAGTTTTTTAAATGATAGAAATTTTCATATTAGAAAATGTGATAAAACAGAAGAGAACTGCGTGTCATTATTTTCTGAAGAAGTAGAAGTCCCTGTGTATTCTCCAAAAGCTTGGTGGGCTGACAATTGGGATGCTATAGACTATGGGAAAGATTATGATTTTACAAAACCATTTTTTGAACAATTTAAGATGTTGATGAGAAGAGTTCCACAATTTTCACTCCAAAGTCAATATACAACTTTAATAAATAGTGATTATACAATGATGGGGACGTATAATCGTAATTGTTTTATGGTTACAAATACAGAGTATTGTGAAGATTGTACTTATACAACATATACCTCAAATAGTAATAATTGTTTAGATACATATATGTGTGATAAATCTGAATTTTGTTTTGAGTGTGTGAATGTACGTAAATGTAGTAGAGTTATTTACAGTATAGACTGCGAAGATTGTTTTAATGTTTCATTTTCTAAAAATTTAAAAGGTTGTAGTAATTGCTTTGGTTGTTTTAACTTGAGGAATAAGTCGTATTGTTTTTTTAATGAAGAATTATCAAAAGAAAATTATCAGAATAAAATTAATGAGTATAATTCTGGATCAGAAAAAGACGTTTTAGTCTTAATAAATAAATATGAAAAAGAGAATTTAAAATATCCAAAGAAATTTATGGAAGGAACAAAAAATATGAATATCTCTGGAAATTATATTTATGAATCAAAAAATACATTAAATTGTTTTGAATCATTGGGTCTTGAAGATTGTAAGAATTGCCAATTTTGTTTTTTGAAAACAACTCGTGATTCATACGATATGACACAATGGGGTGGTAATGCTAGATTTGTTTATGATTGTATGGGAGCAGGTGATAATGAAACTATGATTAAATTTTCTATTGATTGTTGGGCACAAGCGTCAAATATAGAATACTCATATCACATTGTTTCACCCAATGATGATTTATTTGGATGTATTGGTTTAAAACATAAAAGATATTGTATTTTAAATAAACAATATACAAAAGAAGAATATGAAGAACTAATTCCTAAAATAAAACAACATATGAATGATATGCCATACATAGACTCTATTGGCAGAATATATAAATATGGGGAATTTTTCCCTAGTGAATTATCATTTTTTGGATATAATGAAACTCTTGCATTTAGCTATTTTCCTTTGACTGAAAAGCAGGCTAGAGAAAAAGGGTTAAATTGGACAGAAATAAAAATAAATAAACATGAGATAACAAAAAAGTATTCTGAGATTCCAGATAATATTAAAGATGTCGATGATAGTATTTTAAATGAAATTATTGAAGACAAAGAAACTGGTAGACCTTATCGTATCTGCGAATCAGAATTAAGAATACTGAGACAGTTAAACGTACCTCTCCCAAGAATTCACCCAAATGAAAGGCATTACAAAAGAGTATCCAAACGTAATCCTATGAAACTCTGGCATAGATCCTGTATGAAAGAAGGTTGTACTAATACTTTTGAGACTTCATATTCTCCCGACCATCCTGAGATAGTATACTGTGAGAAGTGTTATCAACAGGAGGTGTATTAAATAATTAATAATTAATGATGGAACATAAATCCGAAAACAAAATATGTCAGAATTGTAAAAAAGACTTCACTATCGAGCCTGAGGATTTCTTATTCTACGAAAGAATACAAGTCCCTGAACCAACATTTTGTTTAGATTGTAGAAATCAAAGAAAATATGCGTGGAGAAATGAAAGGAATTTATATAGAAGAAATTGTGATTTATGTGATAAATCAACTATTACAATGTATCACCCAGATTCCCCTTACAAAGTTTATTGTCAATCTTGTTGGTGGGGTGATGATTGGGATGAAAAGTCATTTGGACTTGAATTTGATTTTACTAAATCTTTTTTTGTTCAATTTAAGGAATTACAATTGAAAGTTCCTAGACTCGCTCTTTTAAATAAAAATTCAGTTAACTCTGATTATACAAATCATTCTGGTGACAATAAGAATCTTTTTTTATCTTATGAATGTTTTGATTGTGAGAACTCTCTTCATCTTAGTCAATGTTGGAGTAAAATAAAAGACTCTATTGATTGCAATATGTGTACAGACGGAGGTGTTATGCTTTACGAATGTGTCTCTTCAAATGGATGTTATAATTGTCAGTATTGTTTATTAGTTAAAAATTCTATTGATTCTTATTTCTGTTTTGACTGTATTAACTGTCAAAATTGTTTTTTATCATATAATTTAAGAAATAAGAGATATGTTTTTAAAAATGAACAATTAACTAAAGACGAATATTTAGACAGAATTAATAAATTAAAATTAGATTCATTTAAGACCAGAGAAGAATTAAAATTATTTTGGTTTACAAATATTAGGGAAAAGGCTATTCATAAATATGCTCAAATTATATCAGCAATAAATGTAACTGGTGATGTTATTGCTAATTCAAAAAATTGCAAAAATGTATATGATACTTTTGATTCTGAAGAAGTAAGAAATTCTATAGTTGTTATTGGAAAAGAAATAATGGATGCACATAATACAGGTATTGGAATTTCTGAACTTATCTATGAATCACATGCCATTACAAATTCTTCAAATATAAAATTTTCACACCTAAGTTACGATAACTCATTTATTGAATATTGTGATTGTGTGCATAATTCTCAATATTTATTTGGTTGTATAGGCTTAAAAAAGTCTAATTATTGTATTTTAAATAAACAATATTCCAAAGAAGAATATATCGAATTAAAAGAAAAAATTATAGAATATATGAAGAAAACTGGTGAATATGGGGAATTTTTTCCTTCTTCATTATCTCCATTTGGTTATAATGAAACTCAAGGACAAGTATATATGCCAATAATAAAAGTGCAGTAACCACGCCTTGCGGATCCTG
>CAIOXR010000071.1 GCA_903862375.1 uncultured bacterium | reverse complement strand
TGTAAGTAGTTTCAATATATAAAAATATAATTTTATGAATAATATAGTAAAAAAATGTCAAAATTGTAAACAAGAGTTTGTTTTAGAAATAAATGATTTATCATTTTACGAAAAGATGAAAGTTTCTTTGCCTACATTTTGCCCTCTGTGTAGAAGTATCAGACGAATGTCTTGGAGGAACGAAAGAGTATTATTCAAAAGAATTTGTAATTCATCTGGCAAAGAAATTATTTCAATGTTTCCCAGCTCTGATAATCTTATTGTGTATGATCGGGATATCTGGTGGAAAGGAGATTTTGATCTATTAACATATGGAAAGAATTATAATTTTTCTACAACATTTTTTGTGCAATTTAAAGAATTATTTAGTATAGTTCCTCTGCCTAGTCTTTTGAATGAAAATGTAAAAGATTCTTCATATTGTAATTGTGTTCATAATACAAAAAATGGTTATTTACTTTTTGCTTCTATGGAAACAGAGAATGTTTTTTATTCAACTAGGGTGATAGGAGCAAAAGATTCTATGGATCTTTTTGGTGGTTTTAATCAAGATATGTGTTATGAGAATGTAATGTGTGATAAGTCACAACGATTATTCTTCAGTGAACGAAGTATTGAATGTATTGAATCATATTTTCTCACTGATTGTAAGAATTTAAGTAATTGTATAGCTTGTGTAAATTTGATAAATAAATCATATTGTATTTGGAATGTTCAATATACAAAAGAAGAATATAAAAAGATATTATCTGATCTCCATCTAAATACCAATTCAGGTCTTTCAAATTTAAAAAATAAATTTATTGATTTTAAAATTAAATCCCCCAAAAGGTTTGCCAATATTATCAGATGCGATTCTGTTACAGGCGATAATATAAATAATTCAAAGAATTGTAAATCATGTTTTGATGCATATAAGGACTTAGAAGATTGTTCTTTTTGTACTCACACAATTAAATTAAAGGATAGTTATGATGGTTATGGTGTTGGTGATAACGCAGATCATATGTATGAAGTTATCGATTCTGGGGTAAATGCTTCAAATTTTATTTCAGATATCTGTGTACATGAGTGCCATAATATTTTTTATTCTTATAATTGTCATAATTCTTCAAATTTATTTGGTTGTATTGGTCTTAGGTCAAAACAATATTGCATCTTTAATAAACAATACTCAAAAGAAGAATATGAAGAATTAATTCCAAGAATCATTGAACAAATGAATAATTTTCCATATGTAGATAATAAAGGAAGAATATATAAATATGGAGAGTTCTTTCCTACTGAGCTATCCCCTTTTTCATATAATGAAACTATCGCTCAAGAATATTATCCACTAACTAAACAGCAAACATTAGCATTTGGGTATAAATGGAAAGAAAAAGAAGAAAAAAATTATAATATAGATATATATAGTAAAGATATTGAAGATGATATTAATAAGGTCAGTGAAAATATAATAAATAAGGTAATTGAATGTATTCATAAAGACTGTGGTCATCAATGCACTAAGGCATTTAAGATAATTCTAGAAGAATATCAATTTTATAAACGCATGAATTTACCAATTCCCAGACTTTGTCCAAATTGTAGACATCATGAGAGGTTATTGAAAAGAAATCCTCTTAAATTGTGGCATCGAAAATGTATGAATAATGGTTGTAGTAATGAATTTGAAACATCATATTCCCCTGATAGACCTGAGATAGTTTATTGTGAAAAATGTTACCAAAGAGAAATATATTAATATATTATGTCCTTTTTGTTTTTTATACCCCGTGTTTCATGTGTAACATTTTGACTTCTTTTGCTTCCAACTCATCTTTTTTCTCCTTACCCCTTTCCCCCAACGCTTTAAGCTCACTATCATTAAGCATATCTAAAGACTTTACTAGCTCTATCAGGTACTCTTTTGTGTTTTTTATTGGGTCATCTAATACTTCTTCAAGTAAACTACTCAATATCCAGCCCATTCGTGGTCCTGGTTTCATGTGTAACGTTTCTATCAGATACTTTCCATCGATAGCAAGCTGACCGACAGAAATAGGGTCTCTAAGTATTTGGTCAATCATTGCATGGTATTTACGCAGACGGTAAGGCGCCTCTTTCTTTTTCATACCTACTCTGTCGCATTCTCTAACATTCATAAGCTCCCATATGTGCTCTTTACCGACATTTGCGACTACTCGGCGTACAGCTGAAAGTGTAATAGTCTCAGTATCAGAGAAGAACATATGCCCTCTCACGAGTTTTATTATAAATTCACTAGTTTTCTTAGGGAATTTAAGTCTTTCAAGTATTTGTTTGGTTATTCGCTCTCCGATAACTTCATGACCATAGAATGTATATTTACCTTCCCCACCAGCCTTAGTACCATCCCAGCGTCGAGTTCTTGGCTTGCCAATATCATGGAAAAGCGCTGCTAGTCTTACCTCCAGTGACCAATTCTTCTGTACTGCATGGTCAAGTGCATGAAGTAAATGTTCCCAGACATCATATATATGAGCACCTTTTTGTTCACAACCAATTCCCTCTTCTAGTTCAGGAATTATGTATTTCAATAGGCCTAGCTTCTGAAGTAAGCCTATTCCTGCTACAGGATTGCCTGACATAATTATTTTTATAAACTCATCTCGAATTCTTTCAAAAGAAATATTTTTTATCAAACTTGAGTTATCCACAACTGCTTGCATTGTGTCATATGAAATAGCAAAATTCAATTCTGTGGATAACCTTATCGCACGAAGCATACGAAGAGCATCCTCTTGGAATCTATCATTTGGGTTCCCCACTGCTCTTACAACTTTGTCCTTTATGTCATCTTGTCCTTTATAAAGGTCAATAAACTGTCCTTTATGTGGATTATAGGCTATGGCGTTCATTGTAAAATCACGTCTTTTTAAGTCATCTTCTATCTTTTTACTAAATAATACTTGATCTGGATGCCTATTATCTGTATATTTTGCTTCAGTTCTGTATGGTGTTACCTCTAATATGTAGTATTTTGCGTTATTTGCCTGATTAGTTTCATGTGTAACATCATTTTCCTCATTTGAATCACTATTGTTTGTTTCATATGTAACGCTGTTTTCTTCTTTTTGTATACATACTCCAACTGTACCGAATTTGTTCTCATATATAGTTTTTTTAAATAGTGGAATTATTTCTTCTGGTATTGCATTGGTCGTTATGTCCCAATCTTTAGGCTCTCTTCCTATTATTAGATCTCTTACACATCCACCAACTAGAAAAGCCTCGAATCCAGCTTTTTCAAGCTTTTCAGTTACATGTGTAACATATTCGGGTATTTTTGAATTATTTATGCTGTTTTTGTTATCTTGTTTCATATGAAACTTTTGTGGTGCACCCGCCAAGATTCGAACTTGGAACGACCGCTTCGAAGGCGGGAATGATATCCATTTCACTACGGGTGCTTTAATATATAATTATTAATATATCCATTATACACTTTTTTATTTCTTTTCAAAACTGGACTACGGTAGTATACTTATACTATATGAGACACGATAAAGAATTAGCAATTCAATTAAGAAAGAATGGTAAATCATATAATGAGATTAAAATTGAACTTGGAGTCTCAAAAAGTACTTTGTGTGATTGGTTTAAGAATGAAGATTGGTCAAAACAGGTAAAAAATACAAATATAAATAATATTGTAAAATTAAGTACAGATCGCATTATCCTAATGAATATATCAAGGGATTTAATACTTAAAGACAAGTATGATAATACACTCGCAAATGCCAAGAGTGAATATTTAGTATTTAAGGATGATCCTTTGTTTGTAGCAGGATTAATGCTATATGATGGAGAAGGTGATCATTTGAATAAGAATATAATTAGATTTGCAAATACTGATTTTGGTTTACATAAAGTATTTATAAATTTTTGTAAATTGTATTTAAAAATGAGTATGGAGAACATTAAATTTAGTATTTTACTCTATCCTGATCTAAATATAGATGAATGTATGGATAAATGGTGTAATGAATTAGGAATAATAAGGAAAAATATATATAAACCACAAGTGATTAATGGTAGATTGAAAACTAGAAAGTTGCATTTTGGAGTTGGAACAAGTATAATACTTAATAGTTTTTTGAAGCACAAGTTGCTTTATTGGATAAATCAAATGAAGATAGATTTGTCCAAATAAAATATTTTGCGGGTATAATTTAGTGGTAAAATACGTCTTTGCCAAAGACGAAATGTGGGTCCGATTCCCACTATCCGCACAAAATTATTTTGACTTTTATTAGTCTTTTATACACATAATTAATCCTTTAAAATCTAGATTTATGTGTATAACTATGTGTGTATTGTTTATAAGAGACAAAAAATCAGTTTTAACTTTTGAAGGACAATTGTGATAATAATTAAAAATATGTTGATTTATAATGATATATTATAAAGTACTAGTAAATATATAGATTTTGTCTATTAAATATGAATAATCGTTTCACGTGAAACATACTTAATCTTGTTTCATATGTAACATCAACTTTATGAAGATTTTTACTTCAAATTCTCAAAAAATTGGTGAATTAGGGGAAGATGTAGCTTGTAAGTTTCTCGTGAAACATGATTTCAATATTTTAGAAAGAAATTATACAAAGAAATGGGGAGAAATTGATATTATTGCTCAAAAAGGTGATAAAAGGTATTTTATTGAAGTTAAGTCAAAGAGTGTATCATCATTGGATTATGTTACATATGAAACAGCAAACAGACCAGAAGAGAATATGCATCCTTGGAAATTGAAGAGATTAAGAAGGGTAGTGGAGACTTATCTTATAAGTAAAAGACTTGGTTATATAAATTGGCAGTTTGATCTATTGGTTGTGTATTTAGATATTGAGAAAAGGTTAGCAAGGGTAAAGATGGTGGAGAATGTGGTGTTGTAGGCAATAAAAAACTGGTAGATATGACTGTGGGTGCATATCTACCAGCATTGTGTTACTTATGGCCGTATGACCTTGTAACACTTACTTTTGTCCATGTTGTGCACCCAGGCCTCTGGGTTGCACACGAAGATATTAATATTAGCAGGACAAGTCCTGCTATAAATAACTTTTTCATATTTAATGTTTTTATGATTTAATTAATTTTATCATATAATGTATACTTTGTCAAGTAGTATATTGACTTTATTAAATATGATTGTGTGGAATAGGGGAGTCTCGCCCTACGGTCGCGTGATTGATGGAGTCTTCCTCTACGAGGACAGTATGCCTTTTTGGCAAATTTTGATATTATCAAAATTTGCAACAAAAAGCCTTTCGCCTATCGCCTCACGGCACGATTTTCTAATCGCCTTACGCTTCATCCGCATGAATAAGAGGAGTCTTCCTCTACGAGGACAGTATACCTTTTCGTTTTGGTTAATACCAAAAAATGAAAAGCTTTTCGCCTCCCTTACGCAAGCAAAGCAGTTTGCTTGCTATCCCGCACAAAAACAAAATAGCCCTAATAGGGGCTATTTTGTTTTTGTGCGGGATAAGGGAGTCGAACCCTTCACCACAGTTTGGAAAACTGTTATTATACCGATTAACTAATCCCGCAAATATTTATATTTCAATTTGTCTCTGGAAAACATAACTTTGTCGGGGCGCCGGGATTCGAACCCGGAGTCGCCTGTTCCCAAAACAGGAATGTTAGCCGTTACACTACACCCCGACAAAATTATTTTTTCCCCAAAACAGGAATGTTAGCCGTTACACTACACCCCGACAAATAAATTTTTCCTTGATAACTATCTCATATTAGCATATTTTATAATAATTACAATTTTTTTATTTCTGGTATAATAGACCAATGTTGACGAATTATATTTATGCATTTATCAGTGTAATGATTGTAAGTTTAGTTTCACTTGTGGGAGTTTTCTCACTATCTATAGGTGAAGATGTATTGAAAAAATATATTAACTTTTTTATAAGCTTGGCTATAGGTGCACTGCTTGGAGATGCATTCATCCACATAATTCCTGAAGCATTCAAAAGTAATATAGATGCAAGTATTGTCGGTATATTAATAATTGTAGGAATATTATTATTCTTTGTAATTGAGAAGTTCATACACTGGCACCATCATGGAGAAGATAAAGAACAAGAGCATATTCATCCAGTAGGGAAGCTTGTTTTATTTACTGATGGATTCCACAACATGATAGATGGTATTATCATCGGTGCAAGTTTCCTTGTAAGTCCTCATGTAGGTATCGCTACAACTATCGCTGTAGTGCTTCACGAAATACCACAAGAGATAGGGGACTTTGCAGTATTAATCCACTCTGGCTATACAAAGAAGCGAGCACTCTGGCTCAACTTTCTATCCGCACTTGCTTCAGTCTTAGGTTTGATTATTATTTTTATTTTTGGAAATATAATTAATAGTTCTATACTATGGTTTGTGCCTATATCTGCTGGAGGGTTTATCTATATAGCTGTAGCAGACCTTATCCCTGAACTTCATAAAACAAAAAATATTAAACATTCAGTAATTCAGCTTTGTATTATAATGATAGGAGTTATATCAATGCTTGCATTATTATTGCTTGAATAAGTTCTTAAAATAAATACTAAAATAGTTTCAGAAAAATGCATTATATTTAATTATATAAACTTTTTAAATAGCTCTTCTCATCAGGTCCGCATAATTTCTTGCTAGAAATTTGCTCAGTGCTCAGATCGACATCTTCCGCCGGCCCCTCTGATAAGACTATTTAAAAAGTTTATCTATCTATATTTTAATTAATAGAAAAACCACTCCTAGATAGAATAGAGTGGTTTTCTTTTTATATAAAAAATTGGTTGAACAATTTAAATATTATTTAACAGCATCCTTAAGAGCTTTTGCTGCTCTAAACTTTGGAACTTTTGTTGCTGAAACTTTTACTTGTTCTCCAGTCTTAGGATTGCGAGCCATACGAGCTGCACGAGCCTTTACTGAAAAGATACCAATTCCTGCTATTGATACTTCGCCACCTTTTTTCAAAGTTGCAACGATAGCATCAAACATTGAGTTCACAATTTCCTCAGCTTGTACTTTTGTACCGCCTACTTTTTCATGAACTAATTCTACTAAAGCTTGTTTATTCATTTATTTTAGTTTTCTATTTTTCCTTGCGAAAAAATAAAAATGCTAGTTGAATAATATTTCGACCGTTTGCAAACGATCCCTGATTTAACAGGAGTAATACTATTATATACCAACGTTATTTTAAAACAAGGGTTTTGTATGATTGACAAATACTAGATATATATTATAAAAAAATACTCTGAATTTTACAAAAGTAAAATTCAGAGTATTCTATTATTAGAAATGAATAGGATTTTTGTTTAGATTATATAAATCTATATTTTTATATATCCAATCATCTCCTAAAAATATACTTAATAATGACTCTTCTCCTCTGTCTCTATTTAAGTCATTATTGATTACTATTAGGTGTTTAATAGAACAGAGAATGTCATCACACCCACATTCTTTTTTAAACCATTTACATTTTTCTTTCATGATTTTATTTATGTTATGCGGAGTTGGTGTTTTTGAAATAACATAACACCATGTTTTTCTACATAAATAGTTTCTCCACGTCTTTTTTGTTATTTCTTCAGTTGTGAAGACAATAATTCCTATCACTTTCTTTTCCATATTGTATTTTTTAAAGATTTTTCATAATTCTACCTATTATTTGCTATATGTAAACATTTAGTCTATAATTATAATGTTATAAACTATTTGTTTAATATATGATATTTGATTCAAGAATAAAGATAAATAACCCAGAAAGTATAATACTAAATATACTTTCAAATAAAACTCGACTTACATCTAAAGAAGTCTTTGATTTTTTCACTAAGCAATACCAAAAAACTATTACATTGCAGGGGTTTTACAAAGTAATCAAAAAAATGTTAGACGATCGAATATTGGTGAAAGAAGGTTTACTATTATCTTTAGACTCATTCTGGGTGAATAAAGTAGTTGAATTTTCGAATCGCATAGAAAAGTTATACCTGCAAACAAAAACAAACTCTCCAAATGTTTTACTTGAAGAAGGGGAGAGTAAGGTATTTGAATTTGGTAATGTAATGATGATGGATAACTTGTGGTGTCACGGGTTAAATATTGTTCGGAATTACTATACAACTAAAAATCATAAGGATAAGAATGCATATAGTAGGAATTATTATTCAGTATTTCAGATTGCTAGGATAGAGAGTGAGAGTGTCATAGTAGAATCTTTCGATAGTTCTAAAATGGATTGGTATATGGCTAGTGGTTCAGGAGCATTCTTGAATCGACTTGTTCCAAAACTCGTAGAAGACGAGAATTATCATCAATTCATATATAATTTTGATAATTATCAGAAAGAACACAAAGATACAATTCAGAAAAACTATTGGGTTACAGTTATTGGAGATTTCATATTTGAAGCGAAAATGCCGAAGTACATATTTGAATTAATTGAGAGAATATATAATGAGACTTATAACATAGGGGAATTCAATGCAAGTAAAATATCGAATTTGTTTTTAGAATCAGGTAAATCAACATTAGAAATTTCAAGAAATAAGAAAAGAGCAGATTTAATAAGAGAAGATATTAAGAAGCTTTATAAAGAGTATGGTAACTAATTAAAAGTAAATAATAAAAAAATACTCAGGATTTTGCGGAAGCAAAATCCTGAGTATTTTTATGTGTAACTTTTGTTATATTATCTTGCGTATTCTATGACTCTGTTCTCTCTTATAAGAGTGACTCTTATCTCACCGGGGTAAGTAAGCTCTTGTTCGATCTTTTTCGCTATATCACGAGCCATTTCCTTTGCTGCTACGTCTCCTACTTTTTCAGGTGTTACGAATATACGTATCTCACGTCCTGCAGATAGTGCGTATGACTTCTCAACTCCTTCAAAACTAGTTGCAAGTGCTTCTAGCTCTTGCAAACGCTTGATATAGTTCTCTACACTGTCTCTTCTTGCTCCTGGGCGACCTCCTGATATGTGGTCAGCTGTCTGTACTATAACGGCTTCGATGGACTCGTGTGGGGTATCATCGTGGTGACTTTTCATCGCAGTTATGATTCTAGGGTCAGCCTTGAATTTCTGAAGGATTCTAATACCGATATCTATATGTGTCCCTTGAACTTCGTGGTCTAGAGCTTTACCTATATCATGTACAAGTGCACCAGCTTTAGCTATCTGTACGTCCGCTCCGAGCTCCTCAGCAAGCATTCCTGCGATATGAGCCATCTCTATAGAGTGCTGAAGAACATTCTGTCCATAAGATGTACGGAAGTATAAACGTCCGACGATAGCACTGATCCTAGGGTCAAGATTAAAGATTCCACATTCATAAACTGCTTGGTCTCCTTTATCTTTAATTATTTTATTTATATCTTCTTGAGCCTTTACCACCACTTCTTCTATCTTAGCGGGCTGAATTCTTCCATCTAGTATAAGGTTCTCTAGTGCTAGACGGGCTACCTGACGGCGGACAGGATCGAATGAAGATATGACGATAGCTCCTGGTGTCTCATCTATGATAAGTTCAACTCCAGATGCTTTTTCAAATGCTCTTATATTCCTTCCTTCCTTACCGATTATTTTACCTTTAATCTCATCATTTGGTATATTCACTGAAGTTGTCATCATTTCACTTGCTGTCGATGCCGCAAGACGATTTATACTAGCTGAAAGTATATCTTTAGCACGACGATCAAGCTTCTCAGAATTTGAAGTCTCCATCTTTTGCATTCTGATAAGTAAATCTTCTTCGTATTTTACTTCTATATCTTTGAAAAGAATTTCACGTGCTTCATCGGTAGAAAGACGAGCAACTTTTTCAAGCTCTCTTTCTTTCTCTATTTTCATACCATCTACACGTTCTTTAATCTTTTTAACTTCCTCTACTTTTAACTTTATTTTTTCTACCTCTTTATCTATCTCAGTTTGACGAGCATCCAAAAGCTCGTCTTTTTTAATAAGACGATTCTCAGTATGCTTCCACTCCTCTTCTTTAACCTTTGTCTCTTTATTTACCTCTGCTAGGTGAGCTTCTCCCTTCTTTTTAGCTTCATCTATGATTTTCTGACCATCCTCTTTTGCAGCCAACATTATCTTTTTAATCTCAAGCTCCATAGAACCTTTCTGACCAAGTGAGACAATGAGACGCAAATAATACCCAATTAGAGCTCCTATTCCTAGAGCTACAATGGCTATGATTATTATAATTATTATACTCATGCGACTTTTTGTCGCTTTAGAAACACAGGTAAAACCTCATATTTTTATTGAGGATTATGGGCGAACAAGTATGATTGATTTAGAACAAAATTCATTATAAGCTTCTGGTTCATAAATAAAATATATGTCGTGACTGCATTAAAAAAGCGAACATTAAAATAAAAACTTTTAAATTTCGATATTTATATAATACTCCAAAAATGAAGTTTTGTCTAGAGAAACAAAAAATTACCCCAAAAGTAAGTTCGGGGTAATTTTTCAAGTTATCTATTTTTCAGCTTTTGGTTTGGATATTATATCATCCACAATTCCATACTTTTTAGCTTCATCACTTGTCATCCAGTAGTCACGATCAGAATCTTTCTCTACTTGGTCTATCTTTTTATTTGTATTTTTAGCAAGAATATTATTTAGTGTGTCTTTGGTGCGAAGGATGTGCTTAGCATTGATAGCGATGTCACTTGCTTGACCCTCTGTGCCTCCCATAACTTGGTGAATCATCACTTCAGAATTTGGTAATGAGTATCTTTTGCCCTTTTTACCTGAAGAAAGTATAAGTGCTCCCATCGAAGCAGCGATACCGACACAGATAGTCGAGACATCTGACTTGATAAAGTTCATAGTATCTATAATAGCAAGTCCAGCAGTGACAGAACCTCCGGGGGAATTAATATAAAGACTGATATCTTTTTTAGAATCTGTATGATCAAGGTAAAGAAGCTGAGCGATGATAAGGTTCGCAGTATGGTCGTCTATCGGACCACCGAGGAAAATAATGCGTTCATTTAAAAGACGAGAGTATATATCATAAGCTCTCTCCCCAAATTGTGATTTTTCTATTACTGTTGGTATTAACATATATTTAGTATATCATATTATTAATAAAATTTAATGTAAGGCTATAGATTTTTTAAATAGCTTCTTTTGTCATTTTATCCCTTAGGTGATTCTGGTGAATCAAAAATTTTGCTGAATTTTTTGCTCCTACTCGGCTCGACAGCCTCCGTAAGTCATTTCTCAAGAACTATTTTAAAAAATCTAAATAAATTAAATTAAAATATTTATCTGATATTTTAATTTCTATTGTTTCTCAAGGAATGCAAAGACTTTCTCATTCTCAAGCATTTGCTCTACGTAAGCACGAGCACGAGTAGGATCTGCATCTTTATACATTTCTGTAATCTTTGTGACGTCAGCCATTATTTCTTCTTCTGCAGGTGCTAGACTTTCTTTTTCAGATATTGAGTGGATAATCATTTGTAGTTTTGCACGTTTTTCAGCATCTCCTTTCCATTCGTTTTTCAAATCATCTTCTGTTTTATTTATCTGTTTCAAATAATCTTCTAGTTTAAGTCCTGCATTTGTGATATCTGCTTCTAAACGGTAAAGCATTTTGTCTGTTTCACCCTGTATTAGTATTTCAGGTATTTCTCCTTCTGTTTGTTTCACAAGCTCTTCTACTATTACTAGTCTGATTTTATCTTTGTGTTCTGTTTCTTTTTCAATTTTTATATTTGCACGAATTTTATCTTTGAATGCATCTGTATTTGCAAAATCGCCAAATGTTTTTACGAATTCATCATTGAATTCTGGGTATTCACTTTCTGGTATCTCAGTTGGAGTATGGGCAGCTTGGTGTTCTTCTTCAGTCATATTCTCGTGTCCTGTATGTTGAGAATTATGAGCTTGCTCTGCACGCATCTTACGAAGATCATTCACTACTTTATCGACTTCTTTCTCATCTACTGTTATTTCTTTCTTGTTTTCCTCTTTAGCATTTTCTATTTTAGCAATTTTCTTATAATCACCTAGCTTCATCTCGGGCATAACAGCTGTAACTATTTTAAATTCAAGGTCAGAACCTTTAGCAATCTTAGTGATACTTACTTGTGGGCGACCGATA
The DNA here is from genome assembly GCA_903862375.1 of uncultured bacterium. GTDB lineage: Bacteria > Patescibacteriota > Minisyncoccia > Phycocordibacterales > UBA9973 > UBA8515. The sequence goes on along the minus strand of CAIOXR010000071.1, from coordinate 679 downwards.
GCATCGATCATATGCTCTTTGAGTATTTGTACATAACAATCTTGCAAAGCAGTCTCTGCCATTTCTTCAAGAAGCATCATTTCATTCGTATTCTCTTTTATAATACCTGCTGGAGCCTTACCCTTACGGAAACCAGGAAGTTCCATCCTTTCCCCGATTCTTCCCAAAGCTTTCTCTTCATATTTCTCAAACTCTACCCACTCTAGTACTCCTGTAAATTCAACTTCACTTTTTTCTAATTTTTTAATTGTTGTTTTCATAGTAAACCTAGTTTATATGGCAAAAGCATTTTTGTCAAAAGTTAATATTTTGACTTTAAATTCATACAGGGTTATATTTATAGTATATTATTAAGTATATATTATTTATGGAAAATAAGGGTTATTTTAATGTATCTTTAAAGAATCTAAACGAAAAACATTCATTTGTTATTGGTAATATTACTGATCCCGATATAGTTGGTAAAATAGAAGAATTTGTAAATACAAAATTTACCAAAGAACAATTAATGTATTTTAATAAATTAATACCTGATAATAGTAATGAGGATAAAATAAAAGTTATTAGTAATCATTCTTATCAATTTTCAGTAGGAGAAAAGAATTTTATTGTTGATAAATTTGGTGAAATTACTAAGGTTAATAATGAATAATTGGTTAAATATAAATCAGCCCGAAGC
>CAIOXR010000070.1 GCA_903862375.1 uncultured bacterium | reverse complement strand
TTGAAAAATAATACTAAAATGTTATATTCTATATATGAAAGATGAAGATAAAAAAGGAAGTTTGCACCCACTTACACTTGTTATAGATGAAGCAGTTTCTATATTTAGAGACCTTGGTTTTGAAGTAGCACTTGGTCCAGAAATGGAAGATGATTGGCATAACTTTGGTGCATTGAATTTTCCTGATAATCATCCTGCTCGTGATATGCAAGATACTTTTTTTATAAAAGGAAAAGATGGGATAGTTCTTCGTACTCACACTTCAAACACGCAAATAAGGTATATGGAAGAGCTTGTAAAAAGTGGTGGTAAGCCTCCATTTGCAATTGTTGTCCCAGGAAGAGTTTTTAGAAATGAATCAACAGATGCAGGGCATGAAATGCAGTTCTACCAAATAGAAGGATTAATGATAGGGAAAGATATTTCTGTTGCACATATGAAAGGAGTTCTTCTCGAATTCTTTAAAAGATTTTTCAATGAAGAAAGTGTAGAGGTAAGACTTCGTCCAAGCTTTTTCCCATTCGTCGAACCTGGTTTTGAAATTGATTTGAAAAAGGGTGATAAGTGGTTTGAGCTTTTAGGTGCTGGTATGGTGCATCCGAATGTCCTAAAAAATTGCGGAATCGATGAAGAAGTCTATCAAGGATTTGCATTTGGAGTAGGACTCGATAGACTTACAATGATGAAATATAAAATAGGGGATATAAGATTACTTTATCAAGGAGATTTAAGACTAAACCAATTCTAAATTTTATGAAAATATCTTACAATTGGTTACAAAAATATTTTGATGAGAAATTGCCAGCTCCTGAGAAAATAGCAGAAGGAATTATTTTCCATTCTTTTGAAGTGGAAGAAGTAGAAAAGATAGGGGAGGAAGATACTATTTTTGATATTAAAATACTTCCAGATAGAGCTCATGATTGTCTTTGTCATTTTGGTATTGCAAAAGAAGTTTCGGCAATTTTTGGTATACCATTATCTTCAAAAAATAATTTATTAAAAATTCTCAAACAAGATGGACAAGGTTCGGAGTCAGAGAATGTAAAAAATAAAACAGATTCTGAAGTTCTACAAATTGAAGTAAGAAGTGATAATTGTCTTCGTTATATGGGACGGATAGTTAAGAATGTAAAAGTTGGTCCTTCACCGAAGTGGCTTTCGGATGCGCTCGTATCTATCGGACAGAAGTCTATAAATAACATAGTAGATGCGACGAATTATGTCATGTTTGATCTAGGTAATCCTATACATGCTTTTGATTTAGATAAACTAGAAAGCCCAAAAATTATTGTAGATAAAGCTTTAAATGGAGAAAAGTTCACTTTACTAGATGGAAGAGTTGTGACACTAGACGAAAGTATGCTTACTATTCGTGACGAGAAAGAAGCTTTAGTAATAGCAGGGATAAAAGGTGGAAAGAAAGCAGAGATAGATAATAATACAAAAAATATAATGATTGAAGTTGCAAATTTTGATGCAATTTCTACTCGTAAAACTGCAAAGAAACTTGGTATTTTTACTGATTCTGCTAAAAGATTTGAGAATGAGATACCAGCAAGATTAGCTTCACTTTCTATGGAGCAAATTACGAATTTGATACTTGAAATCGCAGGAGGAGAATCTTTTGAAGTGGTAGATATTTATAACAATAGAGAAAAAACTCGACAAGTTTCTTTCTCTGAGAATTATGTGAAGAGTATGCTGGGTATAGAAATACCTACAGAAGAGATCTGTAATATTTTAAATAATTTTAATTATAAATTTGAAAATCATGATGGAAATTTCGAAGTAGAAATTCCTTTTCTTCGTTTAGATATAAGTGGACCGTATGATATGGTTGAGGAGATCGGACGTACTTATGGTTATGATAAAGTTGTACCTGTATTACCGCAGCCTGAAATCTTTATAGAAAATTCTAAAATAAATAAAATATGGGTAGATATAAATAACGCAAAGAATTATCTTATAAATGACGGTTACAAAGAAGTATTGACTTACGCCTTTTGTGATAAGGGTGATGTGGAGGTTATGGCTTCGGCAATGGGGAAAAACTTTTTAAGGAATAATCTTTCAGATGGATTAAAAGAAAGTATTAGATTAAATACTCTTAATTTGTCACTTTTAGATATGAAAGAAGTGAAAGTCTTTGAAGTGGGGACTGTATTCTTTAACGACAAAGAAGAGATGCATGTAGCTTATGGAGATAAGAAAGAAATTGTAGAAATGAGTTTGGAAAAGTTTATCGTTTCGTCGGAAAAACTATTTGAAAGGTCCTCGGACGAGGGGGACGGGAGCCGGTGCCAGACCATTTCAAATAATTTCTCCGACTTCACTTCCATTTCACACCCATTCAAAATGTGGTCACTTTATCCATTTATTTCTCGAGATATAGCAGTATGGATTCCTGAAAATGAAGACAAAGAAAAGTTAAAAAAAATATTTATAGAAGAGGGGACAAATTTGCTAGTTAAGGAGCCATATTTGTTCGATTCGTTTACAAAAAAGTCAAAAGTAGAGGGTGAAGAAAGTAAAACTTCATATGCATATCGTTTAGTTTTTCAATCATACGAAAAAACTTTAACAGATGAAGAAATAAATCCAATTATGGAGAAAATTAATTCAAAAATTACTTCTTTTAGTTGGCAAGTTCGATAAATACTTATATACCATTTTTGTTTG
>CAIOXR010000069.1 GCA_903862375.1 uncultured bacterium | reverse complement strand
TCGCGGCCTTTATGAGCACAGCTTCCGCATGCGGGTCAGGTTCTACCAACTCCGTATCTAACTGTTGGTCAGGATTCAACGGCACGACCCCAATAAACGTTCTGAGCACTTCGGCGTTTTCTTCAGCGAGCGTAACAGAAACCATTGCTCTTAAAGCTGAGTTTAAATCCAGCGCCGGTTATGCTATCCCAGACGATACATATAGGGCCACAGTAACGGCCACAGCGACAACTAATTAGTCCACTAATTATAAAATATGAAAAAGCAAACAGAGCAACAAAAGATAGGTCAATTTATCAAAGAATTAAGAGAACGAAAGCCAATGACTCAAGATGAATTCGCTAAAGCTCTTGATACATCTCAAAGTGCAGTTGCAAGAATGGAAAAAGGTGAACAAAATTTTAGTACAGAAATACTTGGTAAAATAAGTAAAGTATTGAATGAGCAAATTATATCTATAAATAATTCTTCTATAGATTTTCAAATAACTGGTGGTAAAAAGTTACATGGAAGTATAAATACAAATTTTTCTAAGAATGGGGCTGTAGGGCTTCTCTGTGCTTCTCTGTTGAATAAAGGTAAAACTACCTTACATGGCATAGCTCGAATAGAGGAAGTTTATAGGGTCATAGAAATTCTTGAAAGTATAGGAGTCTCTGTTAAGTGGATTTCAAATAATTCCCTTGTCATTAATCCTCCCACCAAATTTACTCTTGATAAAATGAATATTGAATCTGCTATCAAAACTCGCTCTGTCATAATGATAATAGGTCCACTAATACACCTACTCTCATCTTTCTCTATACCTCATGCTTCTGGATGCAAACTTGGCAAACGCACAATATCCGCACATACATACGCACTAGAAGACCTAGGTGTAAAAATTAAAACTACAAATTCAGAATATAAAATAGAAAGTAAAATGCTCAAACCAGCAAATATCGTAATGTATGAAGCTGGAGATACTGCTTGCGAAAACATATTGACGGCCTCCTCCAAAATAAATGGAATTACAACTATCCGTTTTGCTAGTGCAAACTATATGGTACAAGAGATATGCTTCTTTTTAGAAAAACTCGGAATTAGAATTGATGGCATAGGTACTTCTACTTTAGTAGTCCACGGCGTTAAAGATATAAATATGGATATTGAATATACAAATAGTGAAGACCCTATAGAATCTATGATGTTCATTTCAGCTGCGATAGCTACTGATTCTGAGTTAAAAATACTTCGTTGCCCTATCGATTTTCTTTCTATTGAATTATTGAAACTTAAAAAGATGGGGTTAAAATATAAGATATCAAAAAATTATAAATCATACAATGAAAGGACAAACTTATGTGATTTACATATATTCCCTTCTAAATTAAAAGCGCCTGAAGACAAACTACACTCTCTGCCATACCCAGGATTGAATGGTGACAATCTCCCCTTCTTTGTACCAATTGCTATAAAAGCTAAAGGTCAGACAATGATACACGACTGGGTATACGAGAACCGTGCTATTTACTTTACAGAATTAAATAGACTTGGGGCTAGTATCACCTTAGCAGATCCACACCGAGTCTATATACAAGGTGGAACTCCACTTAAATCAGCTCAAATTGTTTGTCCTCCTGCTCTTAGACCAGCGATGATAATACTGATAGGCATGCTTGGAGCAACAGGTACATCAATACTTCGTAATGTATATATGATAAATCGTGGGTATGAAGAAATTGCAGAAAGGTTAAACTCTATAGGAGCAGAAATTAAAATATTAAAATAAATGAAAACACAATTTACAATTAGTGCATTCGCATTAATAAGAGATGATAAAAATCGTATTCTTTTATGTTTAAGAAATGATAATGATTTATGGAATTTACCTGGTGGAACACTTGAACATGGAGAAGCACCATGGGAATGCGTAATTAGAGAAGTTAAGGAAGAAACAGGGTTGGATGTAGAGATTATAAAACTTGCTTGTGTTTATAACAAAGAAGGAAAGAATGCAATCGGGTTTGATTTTGAATGTAATATTATTGGAGGAAAATTTACCTTAAGTAATGAGTCTAAAGATATTAAATGGTTTTTAAAAGATGAAATTCCTAAAAATATTGTCTTAAGACAAATAGAAAGAATAAACGATTTCTTAGAAAATAATAAAGAAATAAGGTTGAAAACACTTAAAGAGAAATCTTTAAAATAAATGTAAATAATAGAAATGGAATTAAAGATAAAATTATTAATTTTAAGATCATCCATCTAGATGGTTCTTCTGATACTATATAATTCTGATTATTTTTTATAATCTGATTCCTAATATACTTTGTCATATCTAACTCTTTAAAAGTATTCATGAAGTATCTACTGCACTCCTCAGTATAAAATTCTGGTAAGATTAAAATTATTTTTGATTTATTAATTTTAATATCTTTATATTTTATTAGGATAATATACCAACCGGAACCAATAATATTTTGATTTATCCATTCTATATCTTTATATTCTATTATCTCTTCACTATTTAACTTTTTAATTAAAATATTATTTTCAGTAACTTTTACATATCTTAATTTAAGAATACATATAACTAAGCCAATACAAGCCCAAAATAAAATAGGCATAATAAACATAGAAAAATCTTCAGTGAATATACCATAAGTTATGTAATGATAAACTTCATAAAAATACAATCCAATAATAATAGGAGTAATAATGTATTGTATATATGTGATAAATGATGAACTTTTATACTTTACATCCATAAATTTATTTTAAAATATTAATAATAGCCATTAAAGCAATAACAGCCCAAATTACATTCAGAACACAAGGTTCATAATCTTTTTTTCTAAATGAACTAAAAGCAATTGCTGTGGCTCCTAAAATATTTAAACTTTGATATAAAATACTATGTGAAGAAAAGATATTAAAACTCATTAATGCATAAGCTACAACAACTAATACAACCCCACACCAGTCTATAATCTCATTTGATGATTTTCTTTTCATTTTATATTTTTTTAATTAATAAAATTTTCTAAAATTACATTTTTAATTTTTTCAGGTTTTAAAGGTAAACCAGCTATATCTTCTATCTTATGCCATTCTAATATAAACTTATTAGACTCACTATTTTCTAATGCTTCTTCACCACCTAGTTTCAACTCTCCAGAAAATTCAGTGATTAAATAAAAATGATGCATATTTTTATTACCATTGTATTCATTTTCGAATTCACATATCTTTTTATTTATCCTTGAATTAAAACCAGTCTCTTCTTTAACTTCTCTGATAACTGCCCTCTCTATCGTCTCTCCATCCTCTACTTCTCCACCGGGTAATACAAAAAATTCTATATTATTTCTAAATCTATGCATAAGTAGAATCATACCATCTTTTATTATTACTGCTGTTGCTCTCATAGATATAT
>CAIOXR010000068.1 GCA_903862375.1 uncultured bacterium | reverse complement strand
CTAAATAATATTTATTTATAGTAAATTTGTAATAATAGCTATATAAGTATTAGTATGCTATGCTTAATAAGGTTTAAAACTCCTTACTCCAATCTGTGATAAACGTCGACTAAACTTTTCAATCATAGTTTTAGTTACAGTTCGTGATATATCTAAAAACCAAAGATCACCTTAAGACTCAAGCAGAGTATCGATTTCTGTATTGTGTATTTTCAACTTTTAAGGTTGATTAATTGTTCATCTGAAATTAATAAAAATAAATATATGAAAAATTTAATAAATGTTACGATATCTATCTTCGTTGTCATTGTGTTTATGTTTGGTTTATCTTCTAAAAATGCAGTTGCTGTAGGTCCAGCAACTGTAAATCTTATCACTTCTAGTAATTATGTAATATTATCAAAAGCAGGAATTACAACAACTGGAGTTACAAAAATTACTGGAAATGTGGGGGTAAGTCCTATCGCCGCTACTTCTATGACTGGGTTTGGGTTAATTATTGATAAGGCTGGTCAGTTTTCAACTTCTTCTAAAGTGATAGGAAAGATTTACGTTGCCGATTATAAGATTCCAACACCAAGTATACTTACTACAGCTATACTTGATATGCAAACTGCATACGCAGATGCTGCTTCAAGAAAAAATCCTAATGTCATAGAACTTGGCACTGGAAACATAGGTGGTAAGATTATTGCCCCTGGACTTTATAAATGGAGTACACCTGTAAATGTAACTAAAAATGTCACTATATCAGGTGGAAAGAACGATATTTGGATATTTCAAATAGCAGGGACTCTTGATATTAGTTCTGGAAAACAAGTAATTCTTAAGGGTGGTGCACAAGCAAAGAATATTTTTTGGCAAGTTGCTGGTGCAACTACACTCGGGACATATTCTACATTTAATGGAAACATTTTAGGTAAAACAAATATAGCTATTCAGACTGGTGCTAGATTAAATGGTAAAGCATTAGCACAAACAGCTGTCACTTTGGATGCCAATGTTATAGGAAATTAATTAAAATATTTTATTCGAATATTCTACTAAGTTTAGTATAAGGTAATAATTATATATAACCTATTATTCTTTACTTAGTATGATTTCGAATTTGTGTTATTATTTATATATGAACTCATATAATTGGTATTCACAATTAATTAAGCCTACTTGGGCACCACCAAGCTATCTTTTTGGTCCTGTTTGGACATTTTTATATGTTATAATTTTTGTTTCATTTGGAACAGTTTTTTATAAGGTATTTACTGGTAAACTCTCATGGGTAGTAGCATTACCATTTATTTTAAATTTAGTATTTAATTTTTCATTTACATATTTTCAATTTGGACTTAAGAATAATCTTCTTGCTGCTATTGATATCTTGTTTGTACTTATAACTTTAATATGGGGTTTAATCGCCTTGTGGCAGGTATCAGCTGACCTTAGATGGATAATATATGCAAACATCCCTTATCTACTTTGGGTATCTTTTGCGACTGTGTTGCAGTTGACAATAACGTATATAAATAAATAGTTATGCGTGTGTGGGATATACATCCTAAATATTTATGTCGGAAACATTTACTCTCTGAGCATAGAGAGCTTCATGGATTATGGAATATTATTACAAAACATAAGTGTAAGGGTGGTTATGCTCATCATCCAGAAACATTACGTTGGGTTGGAAAACAAAAAGCATTATATCTAAGACACGAAGCTCTTGTGCGTGAGTTTATGAATAGGGGGTATAAACATTATACCCAACTCGACAAACGTTCTGCTACTGGTTTTGATATCCAGAAAGTATTTATTAATTCTATCAGTGAACAAAAACTAATATTAAAAAACAAAGTTTGTGATTGTTTTGATATTTAGTATATTATTATTTTAATAATTATGTATAATTATATTATGCAGTATAGAGCTGTCGTGGAAATTCCAAAAGGTTGTAACAGAAGAATACATCTTTCATATGATAAGACCAACTTTATAGATCTTGGTTTGATAAAAGACGAAATTCCTATAAATGAAGGTGTAATGCCAGTTTGTTATGGTTATATTGAAAATGTAATAAATCAAATAGAGAATGATAACGTAGATGTGATTATATTCTCTGACAAAACTTACAAGACGAAAGACAAAGTTGGTATAGAAATAATTGGGATGATAAATAGGGAAGATGGAGATCATAAAGTTATAGTTAAAGATGACTCAGTATCGATAGATAATTTTGATGATATAAATAATGAAGAAAAAGATTTAATATTAGAATATTTTGGATATAAATCTAAGATTATATCAGTAGATAAAAAAGAAAAGGCCCTCGAATATTTATACTCATGCGCAATTTTAAATTAATAATTTGTGATATAATTATAAGTAGTCAAATAAATATATAATAGCTAATAATAAATATATGGAAGAAATAAAAAATAAAGGACAAGAAGAAGTAAAAGTGACTTGGCATGATAAACATAAGCAGTCTATGACTATTGGTGATAAGATTGCTGATTCAGTTGCAAATAACATGGGTTCATGGAGATTTATTATTTTTCAGACCGTATTTGTAGTTTTATGGATGATTTTAAATATTATTGCATTCATAAGTCATTGGGATCCATATCCTTTTATATTACTTAATTTAATTTTTTCTACTCAAGCAGCGTATTCTGCTCCTATCATAATGATGGCACAAAATCGTCAGAATGAAAGAGATAGGCATCAAGCTTTAAATGATTTTGAGACAAATTTGAAAGCTAAATTAGAAATTGAAAGATTACAAAAAGAAATATCAAGAATGGATGATGAAAAATTAGAGAAAATTATCAAGCTAGTTACCGAGCTAAGTAATTCTTCTAAATAATAAAATATTATTTTTTTTAATAAATACTGTTTAATCTAGATTTTTATTAATTCTTCTAATAATACGTTTACCGAATAATGATATGCATAAAGCAATAGATAGAAAAAATAAAATCGTGAAGTCACCTATAAGCTTATTCACTGCTTCCCAGCTATTACCAAATGAATATCCTATAAATGAATAAAATAATACATTTCCTAATGTTCCTATGATTTCTAGTTTTAAAAACTTTTTATAATTAACTTTACTCATACCAGACATTAGATTTACGAAAAGAGTTGATATGACTTCAAAACGACTCAATATAATAATCAATTCTGGGTGTTTGACTATCTTCTTTTCGATACTTATATAATTATCTGATCTGAATATTTTATTTATAAAATGTATTTTAGAAAGAACTTTTTTACCATATAACTTCGCAATAAAATATAATAAATTATCACCTACTATATTTGCAATGATAACAACTAGTAGTAGGTATTTCATATTAAAGTATCCTTGACTTCCAAAAGCTGAAGTTGCAATCAGTATCGTACCTGCAGGTATAGGTAGAGTAGATGAAGCTAGTAAGGTCACTATAAAAATAGCCCAATATTTATATATAAGAACATAAGGGATGATGGCCTGGGCTAAGAAATCCATATTACTTATTTTGGTATTGATTAGTAATAGCTTTTTCTATTTCTTTAATAGTTGATGTTTGATCTTTATTAAGACGTCTTGAGTAATTATCTATTCGAATATCTGGATATCTTTTGTCATTTATATTCAAAATATTTTTTAAATAAGTAGGTTCGAGTTTGAATACAACATTTATATAATTAAAAGTCATCCATGGTTTAATACTTTCTGGTTTAATAGGAGTATAACTTTTAGTATGTTTACCATTTATCTTATATTCGAAATCAAGTTGGCCAGTTTTAGTGAAATAGCTCATTGATATTATAAATAACATTAAAGATAGAAGGCATAATATTATCAGAATAAATAGATATATCCTTTTTATATTTTTATGTGAAAAAAATTGAGATAATTTCATATTGATATTATACATTAATTT
>CAIOXR010000067.1 GCA_903862375.1 uncultured bacterium | reverse complement strand
GGTGAATTCTTCCCATACGAACTATGTCCATTCGGATACAATGAAGCAGTCATAAACGACCACTTCCCATTAACAAAACAAGAGATAATAGATAAAGGATACCCATATAAAGAAAAGACCGATAATCTATATACTATTACTCTAAAAGCTAAAGATATAAAGGATGATATCAAAGATATAGATGACTCTATATTAAATGAAGTACTAGAATGCTCTATATCAGGTAAAGCATATAAAGTAACTGCATTTGAACTAGAATTCTACAGAAGAATGAATATACCTATACCTAGACTTCATTCAGATGAAAGATATAAGAAACGCTTATCTCTCCGTAACTCTATGATACTCTATACTCGCTCTTGTATGCATCAAGGATGCACTAACTCATTTGAAACTACTTATGCACCAGATAGACCTGAGATTGTTTATTGTAAAGATTGTTATCAGAATGAGGTATATTAATATGGAATACAAACCAGAAAACAAAATATGCCAGAATTGTAAAATTGACTTCACAATAGAGTCAGAGGATTTTCTGTTCTATGAGAAGATAAAAGTCCCCCCACCAACCTTTTGTCCGGAGTGTAGGATGATAAGAAGAATGATATGGAGGAACTGTCGTTCATTGTTTAAAAGAATTTGTGGTAATTGTGGTAAATCTGTCATTTCAATGTATTCAGAGAATAGGACAAAAAATGTTTATTGTGTTGATTGTTGGAATAGTGATGACAGAGATCCATTCATTGATGGTTTTGATTATGATTTTTCAAAAAGTTTTTTTAGTCAGTTGAAAGGATTAAGGGAGAATTCTCCTGTACTTTTTGCACACCATACTGGCACTTTAGTAAGGTCAGAATATACTAATTATAGTCTTGATAATAAAGATTGTTATCTATCTTATTCAATTATTGGATGTGAAAATGTTTCATATTCTGAGATAGTAGACTATTGTAGTAATACATTTGATTGTTATGCAGTACAAAAAGTAGATGGTTGCTCTTATAATATTGATTGTGAGGTTAATTATAATACTCATTATGCTACTAAATCTCGTAATTGTATCGATTCATATTTTATATATGACTGTATAAATTGTCAGAATTGTTGTTTGTCTTGGAATTTAAGAAATCAAAAGTATGTATTTAAAAATAAAAAATTATCTAAAGAGGAATATGAAAAAGAAGTAAAAAATCTAAAGCTAAATACTTATACAGGTATAGAAAATGCACAAAAAGAGTTTGATAATATTTTTATGAATGTATCTATTCATCGTTTTGCTCAAATATATAATTCACAAAATGCAAAAGGGGACTATATAGGTAATTCTAAAGATGTATATAGTTCTTTTGACGTTCAAAATTCAGAGAATATTCACTATACAGTTAGAGCTATTATGAACACAAAAGATTGCTATGATAATCAGGGAACAGGAGCTGGTGAATTGATATATGAATCTGTTGCAACAAGTTTTGGAAGTTATAAAGATTATTTTACTTATATTTGTGTAGGCTCGAAAGAGTGTGAGTATTCTTTTATGTGTAAAAGTTGTTCTTATTGTTTTGCTTGTTTTGGTCTTAAAAATAATCAGTATTGTATTTTTAACAAACAGTATGATAAAGAAAAATATTTTGAGATGATAGATAAAATTAAAAATCATATGAATGAATTACCGTATATAGATAGTAAAGGTAGAATTTATAAATATGGTGAATTTTTCCCGTATGATCTATGCCCATTTGGCTATAATGAAACGAATGCTCATGACAATTTTTTAATTAAAAAAGAATTAGCAAATGATAAGGGTTATCCTTGGATGGACAAAGACAATAAAATTTACAACATAAGTATTGATTCTTTCTCTTTACCTGATTCTATAAATGATTGTGGAGATTCTTTGCTTGATGAGATTATTGCCTGCCCAAGTAAAGGTAATCAAGATTACCAATGCACTACAGCATATCGTATTAATTCTACAGAGTTGGGTTTCTGGCGTCAAAAGAATTTACCTCTTCCTAGATATTGTCCTAATTGTAGACATTATAAGAGGCTTAATTATCGTAACCCTATGAAGCTCTGGCATTGTAAGTGTATGAATGATGGCTGTAATAATGATTTCGATACTACTTATCACCCAGAAAAACCATATAAAGTATATTGCGAGAAATGTTATCAGAATGAAGTATGTTAGTGTAACTTTCAGAATATTTAGTATCTCTGGTATAATAGAAATATGTTAATTGAATTAAAAAATATAATTAAAAATTATGAAAATGGCGATGTAGTTACTAAAGTTTTACGAGGTATAAACCTGAGTGTAGATGAAGGGGAGTTTGTGGCGATTATGGGACCATCTGGTTCTGGTAAGTCTACTCTTATGCATACTATCGGATTCCTAGATAGACCGACTTCTGGTGAATATCTTTTTGATGGAGAGAATACTGAAGGCTTTAACGATGATGAGCTTGCTCGTATTAGGAATGATCGTATTGGTTTTGTATTTCAATCTTTTAATTTACTTCCTCGTACTAGTGTTTTAGATAATGTTATCCTTCCTCTTCTTTATAGTGGCTCTAAAACTAATTATGAATCTCGTGCCAAGAAAGCACTTGAAGCTGTAGGATTAGGGGAGAGACTTCATTTTATGAGTAATCAGATTTCAGGTGGACAGAAGCAACGCGTAGCTATTGCTCGAGCTTTAGTATGTGATCCTAAAGTAATTTTTGCTGACGAACCGACAGGAAACTTGGATTCAAAAAGTGGACATATAGTTATGAATATACTTGAGAAATTAAATAATGAAGGTCGTACTATCATACTTGTGACTCATGATAAGCAAGTAGCACTCCACGCGAATCGAATCGTCACTATAAGTGATGGAGAGATAATTTCAGATGTCCTTGTCCCAGAAAGTGATCGAGTTCATTCAAAAGAAATAGAAGAAGATTTAGACATATGAGTAGTTTAATTAAAGAAATTAAAGTTACGATTAAAGATTTACTTACAAGAAAAGGTAGATCCTTTTTAACAATATTAGGAATAATTATCGGAGTTGCTGGTGTGATTATTATTATCTCTTTAGGTGCTGGAGCTCAGTCTTTAGTCTTAGGGCAAATTACAAAATTGGGTTCAAATTTAGTCGGAGTATTACCAGGTAAAAGTAATGAGAATGGTCCACCAACTGCTGTTTTTGGTGTTCAGATTAAGACTTTAAAAGAATCTGATGTAGAAGCTATAAAGAATAAAAGTAAAGTTCCGAATGCTACAGACGTGGCTTCTTTTGTAAGTGGTAATGTAACCATAATCGCAGGGAAAGAAAGTGTGGATACTTCTTTCGTCGCGACAGATGGAAGCTACGTCAGAATTCAGAATACGGAAATGATTAAAGGGACATTCTTTACAGATGAAGAATCAAATGCAGGAGCTAATGTTATTGTATTGGGTTATGATGTAGCATCGTCATTATTTCCAAATGGAAATGAGATAGGTTCAATCGTGAAAATAAAAGTTCCAAATAATAATCCTTCAAACACTGAATCTTCAAACAGTGTTCCTTTTAGGGTTATAGGAGTTCAGAAGAAGTTGGGTACAGTTGCATTTCAGAATCAAGATGATCAGGTATTTATCCCATTCTCTATCGGACAACACCAGATCTTAGGTATAGATTATTTACAGTTTGTCAGAGTAAAGATAGATGATGCTACAAATGTTAAAATTGCAATGGAAGATATAAAAAGAGTATTAAGAGAACAACATAGAATTCATGATATAGAGAATGATGATTTCTCTGTACGTGATCTTGCAGATGCGATCAAGCTTCTGACTGGTATTACTGACACTCTTCGGATTTTCTTAGGGTTGATGGCTGGTATATCATTAGTTGTAGGAGGTATCGGTATTATGAATATCATGCTTGTGACTGTCTCAGAGCGTACTCGGGAAATAGGTCTTCGTAAGTCAATAGGAGCAACAAGAAAGAATATTCGTAATCAATTTCTTCTCGAATCTATAGTTCTTACTTTTACAGGTGGTATACTTGGAATTATTTTGGGTGTATTAGTTTCGTATTTAGTTGCAGTGGGGGCACGTTTTGCAGGGTATGATTGGGCGTTTATTATATCTCCGTTTGCAGTTATTTTAGCAGTTACTGTTTCTATACTTACTGGAATTATATTTGGACTTTATCCAGCATTAAAAGCAGCTAAGTTAGACCCTATTGTGGCACTTCGTTATGAATAATATATATATCAAACAAGCTATACGTGGTATCAAATCAAATCCTTCAAGGACGCTTTTGACAACGCTTGGTATTATGATAGGTATAGGGACTGTGATACTTGTTTTATCTGCTGGTGAAGGATTCAAAAGTTATATCAATTCTCAGGTGGAAGCATATGGCACGAATACTGTAATAGTTCAGACTTCTATTCCTTCTTCGACAAAAGCTAGATCTTCTGGCTCTTCAAATGAGCCGAATAATTCTGCTGCTAATGCTGTTCCAGTTATGACTTTGAAAACTCGTGATATAGAAGATATAAAGCAGATATCTAATGTGAAGAATGCATATGGGGCATCAGTAGGTCAGCAGATTGTCACTTATAAAGGTATATCTAAGACTTCACTTATCTTTGGTGCACATGCTGCACGTTTCGATATTGATAAAGGCGTGATAGCGAAAGGTAGAGGTTATAACGAACAAGAAGATAAATCACTTGCTCAGGTTGCAGTGTTAGGAAGTAAGATAGCAACTGACTTATTTGGAGATAGTGATCCACTTGGAGAGTTAGTAAGAATAGGGAATAATAATTTTAAAGTTATAGGAGTGTATGAATCAAAAGGAGGTTTTGGTCCGATGAATGAAGATGAGCAAGTATTCATCCCTGTGACAACTTTGCAAAAGAAAATTCAAGGAATTGATTATCTTATTTATTCAGTTGTTGAACTTATTGATAATAAAAAAGCTGATGCAACTTCACTAGATATTGCGGATGTATTAAGAAGTAATCACTATATTACGGACCCAGCTAGAGATGATTTCAAAGTTCAAACTCAAAAAGAAAGTTTGAGTACTTTTGATACAATATTAAAAGCTGTTACATTCTTACTTATAGCTATTGCTTCGATATCACTTATTGTAGGTGGGGTAGGAGTTATGAATATTATGTATGTGGTGGTTACAGAGAGAATAGGCGAGATAGGTCTTAAGAAAGCTCTCGGTGCTAGAGCTAAAGATATACTTTATGAGTTTATGATTGAAGCAGTTCTTTTAACAGTTATAGGAGGAATTATAGGTATTATCGGTGGTTCTTTCTTTGCGTATATAATTGCAAAATTTGCACAGAGTACAGGCTTGGCTTGGAAATTTATAGTTCCTATTTGGGGAGTTGTCATCTCGGTATCAGTTTCGATGATTATAGGTATAGTTTTCGGTGTATTTCCAGCTCGGAATGCCGCTCGTCTTGATCCGATAGTAGCATTAAATCGTGAGTAATTAAATGTAATTTTAGCTGGTATATTTGGTGTATTTTGATATAATAGATTTATGGAAACATTTTTAAAAGACAAAAAAATAAGCATTTCAGTTTTTATATTAATAATAGTAGTTTCATTATTCGCATTAGTTAAAACAGTTCATGAGGTTGTAGGCAAAGATAGACTTAGTAGTATAAATCAACCTGTAAATACTATAACAGTATCTGGTAAGGGAGAAGTTTCTGCAGTTTCAGATATTGCTTCTCTTTATATTAATTTGAATAAGGATGGAAAGACAGCGAAAGAAGCACAAAATTTACTTAATGAATCAATTACAAAAACATTAACATATTTGAAAGAACAAAAAATTGAAGATAAAGATATAAAGTCAGAATATGGAGGATTTAATCCAAAATATTCATATGAGCAACCAGTCTGTTATAGTTATTCTTGTCCTACAAAAGACCCAAAAATCATAGGTTATACAGCTACACAGTCTATAACAGTTAAAATTCGTGAAGTAGATACTGCAAGTGAAATCCGTACAGGTCTTGCAGGTATAGGAGTGACTGATATAAGTGGTCCTACTTTCTTAATAGATAATGAAGATAGTTATAAAGACGAAGCTCGTGCTAAAGCTATAACAGACGCAAAAGAAAAAGCAAAAGTATTAGCAAAAGAATTAGGAGTAAGACTCGGTAAAATTTCAAGCTTTAATGAAAATAATGGAGGAGGAAACTATCCGATGTATTCTGCCAAAGTAATGATGGCAGATAGTGTAGCTTCAAGTGCTGTAGCCCCAACTCTTCCAAAAGGTGAGAATAAGATTACTTCAGATGTGATAATAACATACGAAATAAAGTAGATTTAAGTGAAAATCAAATATAAAAAAGCCAGAGCTAAAGCTTTGGCTTTTTTATATTTGATTTGACTTTATACATTATATAATGTTATTATACATATAAGCCCTACGGGGTGGTTTTTAATAAGAGTTAAATATTTGTTT
>CAIOXR010000066.1 GCA_903862375.1 uncultured bacterium | reverse complement strand
TTTACACCTTTTGACATTAGTTAATTTTTGATATAATAAACTAATGAACATAGAAGTTGAAATTAAGGTTAAAATTGATAACTTTGAAGAAATTAAGAAAAAAGTTTCTAGTATTGGTAATCTAATTAAAGATACAAGACAAATAGATGAATATTATGTTCCTTTTCATAAAAATTTCTTTGAAATTGAGCCTACAACTGAATTTTTAAGAATTAGAACTAATAAAGATAAGATCGTTTTCGAATATATTAGGTGTATAAATATGAAAGATGATGGTAAGTATGATTATGCAGAAGAGTACGAGACGGAGATAAAAAATGTTGAGGAATTTAGAAAAACTTTAGATTTTCTTGGTTTTAAAAAGATTGTGGTTGTAGATAAAAAAAGAGAATATTGGATGTGTAATAATATTGAGGTAGCTCTTGATAGGGTTGTAGATCTTGGGGAATATATAGAGGCTGAAGCTAAAGGTGATTTTAAAGATTCAGAAGAGGCTAGGAATGCCTGTATAAAATTTCTAGAAGATTTGGGTGTAGAAGATATAGAAGATAAATGTATTCATTTGGGTTACCCTCAGATGCTTTTAGAAAATAAAAAATAATGAAATTACATATATATGCGTAAATTACATATATTTCTTGCAGATTTAATATTTATCCTTCATTGTATACTTGGTGTATTTATACTTACTGGATGGTTATTTTCTGAAATAAAGGTATTATATCTTGCTGTTTTATGCATGTGGCTTTCTTCATGGATATTCTTAGGTTATTGTCCTCCTACAAAATGGGAATTCTCTTTAAGAAGGATATATGACAAAAGTATTAATCCTAATGATGAAGCAATTAAATATTATATGTATAAATTTTTTAAAATAGATATTCCTACTAAAAAGATTTTTAATGGTGGTATGATTGTATTTATTATTCTTGTTATTTTAACCCTTACTACAAATATATACTAAATATATGAACATTAAATTAATTTGTTTTGACTTAGATCAGACTCTTATTAAACATAGTAGCTGGAAAGAGTTAGGATTAGCCCTTGGAATTTCTCATGAAAAGGACAGAGAATTATATAATGAATATAAATCTGGTATTACAACATATGATGAATGGAATAATAAAATTCTTAAACTATATCTAAAACATCAAGATGCTAACAAAGAGAAGATAAATAAGATTCTCTCTCGTTTTGAGTATAATAAAGGAGCTAAGGAAATTATTAAATATTTAAAAGATAAAGGCTACATATTAGTTTTAATTTCAGGTTCGATAGATATTCTAGTAGATATGGTGGCTAAAGATTTAGGAATAAAATACAAAAAAGCAAATAATATTTTTATTTTTGATGAAGAAGATAGAATAAAAGAAATTTGTTCCTTCGGGGATGATATATCTTCGAAGTTGTTATATTTAGAAAATTTTTGCAAAATGTTAAATATAGACATAAAAGAGTGTGTCTGTGTTGCTGATGGGGCAAATGATATTGAAATGTTTCGTCGTACAGGACATGGTATCACTTTCTCTGATTCAAAAATTAAAAATGAGGCATGGAAAGTAATTAATTCCTTAAGTGATTTAAAGAGTGTTTTCTAAGATTTTTTAAATCATTAATAATTTATATTACTTTTTTAAAAGAGGTGACTGAAGTAACGTATTTAATTGTGATTCTAATTTTATATCACCTTTTACCATAATGATTGAAATAATTTTTGGTATATCTAATAGGGTATGAATAGTAGTTTGTTTATTAAAAGTCACATGTTCGGCTTGTGTAAACGGTATACTATCTATTGTATTAATTAACTTTTTTACTTTTTCATTATTAATATTTAAGTTGGTATTAGCAGTATTATTTATACTATTTAAGTTTTTTAATATTTTAATAACATCAAAAGGATTAAATATTCCACCTTCTTTTTTATATAATTCATAAAAATCACTAGCATTTGCATTTTGTGTATCATTTATATCTGAAATATATTTTTCAAGAACTAATTCAAAAAGTGTTAATTGCTCTTCGTTTCTTATATCACGATTAATATCTATTATATCTGATTCTTCTTTATCATTTATTTGTATTTTTTTATTTAAATTATCTATAAAATGTGGAAGGCTATTAATATAATCTTGATGAGTTTGAGTTATTTCATTTTTATTTATACTATCATGAAAATCACTACTTTTAACTTGTCCTAAATATAATGCATTTACAGAGTCATCTTCACTGTTATTATTTTGTACTACAGCCAAAAAATCAATTTTATATTCAGCATCTAGATTATTATTTGTCCCAAACCATATTTTTGAATTTTTATATTCTGATTCTAATCTACTTTGTAATGATACAATTGCTTCATTACAACTCATAACTCC
Organism: uncultured bacterium; assembly: GCA_903862375.1. Classification (GTDB taxonomy): domain Bacteria; phylum Patescibacteriota; class Minisyncoccia; order Phycocordibacterales; family UBA9973; genus UBA8515. The sequence goes on along the minus strand of CAIOXR010000066.1, from coordinate 9,472 downwards.
TTTTAAAATAGTATCAACCTGCTCTTGTATTATGATACCCTTTGTGTTTTTTGCTAAATTAACTTTAATAAAACGAGATAAATCTTCTATGTTTATCTTTTTATTATTATGGATTAATTTTAAGAGCGTATTTTGAAATCTTGATTCTGGAATACGCAACATATAAGAATCTAATTTTTTTTTACTATTAATACCTTTTATTCTTTTTTGGGTTTCATATGCATCACGAAGAAAAAGGTCTTTAAGATAGTTATCTACAGCCATTTTTATATATTCTTTCGTATTTACACCCATTAAATCATCATCTATATTTTCTATTTTAGATGGTTTGCCATTTATTAGAACTTCAAACATCTTTCTTGTATCCATAAGTATATTATAGCATTTTAGTTAATTAATATTAATGTATCACTAGTGGTAAATCTTCTTTTGAATTTTCTACATGTGTTTTTGGTTGTCGTAAGAAGAGAGCTACGATGACACCTGTCGCCATAATACAAGAGGAGATAAGGAATACATCTCCATATGCTATTATCTGTGCTTTAAGAATTACAAGAGCACTAACTATTTGAATAACTTGAGGATTAGTTGTATTGATAATTGCATTTTGACCAATACTTAAAACTTTTGATTCTATAATATTACTTAATATTGTACTGAAGAATGCAATTCCGACAGCGCCTGCTATATTACGGACTAAGTTAAGTAAAGCAGATGAGACCCCCACTTCATTCGTAGGGACAGAGTTTGTAGCTGCAGCTGTCATAGGTGCCATACTTAAGCCCATACCAACTGCAAAAATAATTAGAGGAATAGTGAGTTCAGAAGCTGTTGTTTTTACATCTAATCCAGAGAAAAGGTAAATACCAAAAGCAGAGATAGCCATACCAAAACTTACGAGATATTTTAGTGGAATTTTTTTTGATAGATAGGATCCAAGTGGTGCGGCGACGAACATTGATAATGCCATAGGGATGAATAATAATCCTGTTTGCGTGGCATTGTAACCAAGGTATGTCTGAGCAAAAACAGGAAGAAGGAACATTGCTCCCATCATTCCTCCAAAAGTTATAAATGATAATAATAGAACATTTGCAAATATTTTATTCTTAAAAAGTTTCAAATCAACGATCGGGTCTTTGGCTTTTTTTTCAATATTATAAAAAATAATTGATGATGTTATCATAATAATATAAAAGATGATGCTTTCTATAGATAACCATCCCCAGTCACGACCTTTTTCAAGAACTAATACAAGTGATGAAAGTGTAACTGCTAGTACTCCTGCCCCTAGATAGTCGAACCCTGTTTTTTTATCTACTGGTTTATCATGTGGTAAATACCAAAGAGTCATGAATATACCTATGATACCAACAGGAAGATTTATATAGAAAAGCCATCGCCATGAGAAGTTATCGATGAGTGGTCCGCCTATGAGTGGTCCAAGTACTGATGATACAGCAAAAGATGCGGACCAAAGACCAAGTGCTTGGGATCTTTGCTGAGGATTCCTAAAAGTTTTTGCGATGAGAGCCATCGCAGTAGGGTATATAGCTGCTCCGACAAGCCCTTGAAGAACACGGAAGAATATCATAGAAGATAGATTCCAGGATAATCCTGCAAATACCGAAATAACAATAAAGCCTACAAAGCTCCATAAGTAAATAATTCTATTACCAAGTTTATCTCCAAGTTTACCAAAAACAGGGACAAAAACAGCATTTGAAATAATATATGCTGTAGCAATCCAACCAGCAGAAGAGACTGTAATATTAAAATCACTAATCATTCCTGGTAATCCAAGATTAACAATTGTCCTATCAAGACCTATAAGAAGAGTTCCAACCATTACAGTTATAAGCACAAGCCAAGGGGAAATTATTGGTTTATCTGTTTCAGAATTTGTCATATATTTATTATCTAATGTATACGAAAGATTTAGCAGACATGCCAGATTTTAATTCTTTATATTTGGATACATCAAATGTTATATAAACATTGAATTTCTTCACTACTCTCTTATCTGAGATAGAGAATATTATACCAGTATCATTGGATACAGGACTCACTTCATCTACTACTCCCTCGTATTTATTATTTGGGAAAGTATCAACGGTGAAAGTTGCTCGTTGTCCTACTTTTATATCTGCAAGACCTTTAGTCTCATCTATTTTTCCGATAACTCTCATTTTTTGATCATTTACAACTGATACAACAGTTTGCCCTGGTACGTAATATGAACCCAAGACTATTGGTGCAATTGAGACTATGCCACCTTCTTTTGTATAAATTATTTGTGAACCAACTAAGGCTACTTGTGAGTTCGGTTGTATTATGTCTCCTTCTTTTACATACAAAGCATTTAGGATTCCTGGAGAAGTAGGAGTAAGGTTTACGATAGGTGCATCTAGATATGAATTCTCAATAGATACTTTACTTTTTTCTATTTGCCAAAATATAAATATACCTAATAATCCGAAAATTATAATAACAGACAGAAGACTTTGTACCCAAGGAGTTTTAAATATGTGAGTCTTTTTTACTTTTTCTTCAACCATTTTTTCTGCCTCAAGAGTTTTTTTGATATTTGTTTCCATAATAATTTTATTGTTTATTTATTTTTAATTCAATGCTAGAAGTATTCGCTGTGGCTATCTGTCCAGGGGTGATAATAACTGATGTGACTACTCCATCTGAAGGTGCAGTAATAATTGTATTATTATATGTGGCTTCTGCTATTTGTACTGCACCTAGAGCACTATTCATCTGTGCTTGTGCTACTTCTATATCTTCAGGTCTTGCAGAAGATACTAATGCAGTTAGAGAAGTATTGGCTTGATAAAGTATGGCTTGAGCACCATCAATTGCTTGATTCTTTGTTTGAAGAGCTAGTTGATACGCATTATAATTTGTTAAATAGTTGGAAGCTTTCTTATTTGGAATTTCAATATTCCAATTATTTGTATCAATATTATTTGATAAGCATTTAATAAATAAACCAGTATTTCCAATCGGTTGAGAAGATATAGTATCACAAGTTCCAGTCCCTTCAGCTATACCTGAGATACTAAAGCTTACTCCTCTTGAGCTATAATAAAAGCCAAGCTTGATAGTACCTTCTTTCCCAAGATTGTAATTCCCAGTTATGATAGGGGGTGCATAGCTTACATCTTTATTATCAGGAATTGCTTCAGGAGATGAATTCAGAAGATTACGATAAGCATTAGCCACTAGAGTATTCTGTTGATTCGTAATCTGCTCTAGGTTTACTTTTGCAGTATTTACAGATGCTTTCGCAACATCTATCGTAGGACTTGTTGCACCATTTATAATTTTATTATAATTTGCTTCAGCTGTAGCATAAAGCGCTCTTGCTTGAGTAAGAGCACCGATTGTATTCCCAGCATCAAGCTCTGCTAAGATTTGTCCCTTTTTTACTATATCTCCAGCCCTAACAGAAACTGACTTAATCCTACCACTAGACAAGAAACCAAGAGATAAATTATTGGGTGATAATGTATTTTTACTTAAATTATCATTTAGGACTGGATTTATAATTTTTTTATTTATTTTGTTATAGCTATATATACCTATAATTAATGCAAGAATTAATGAAATAATTATCACTTTTTTAGGACTATCTGATAATGCTTTAATATGTTTATTCATAATTTTAATCTTTAATAATAATATTGATTAGTCTAATAAGTTGCTTTTTATTCTCATCATTAAGTTTTAAGAACAAGTTTTTAAGTATTAATAACTTTTTATTTTTAAATTTATAAAAAAGCTTAATAGTTTTTGAAGTAGCTGTTATCCTTATTGTTCTACGGTCTTTGGTATCGGATTCTCTTTGTAATAAATCTTTCTTTATTAATGACTCTACGATAGTAGTGACAGATGGGGGAGTGATATGTAGCCTGTCTGCTATATTCTTCATCGTTGGATTACCTTTTTCAGTGACAAAATGTAGAACTTCTAACTGAGAAGTATTAAAATGCATTTTTATAGCTTGTTTGTGCATTTCATCCTTAAGCTTGTGATGGAAAGAAAGTATTGCATTTTCTAAGTCTTTTTCAAGTATCATATATAATGTAATGGTTTATTTTGTAATATAGTTAGCTAAACTAACTATATGTTTACCTTATCATATAAATTATATTTGTGCAAATAAAATTTATGAAGAATTTACTAATTATTGTATAATATTAATATGCAAAAGATAGATTATGATATTTATTATGTAATTGGGATGAGCCCAGGGAATAGTTATTTTAAAGAAGACGAAATTAAATATTTATTAAAAACTACAGTTGAAAGATATGGGCGGGTTTTAATTATGATTGCAGATGTTCCTGCTATTTCCACATATATTGCTTTAGGGTACCCTGAGAATAGAGCGAGAAGAGATAAAGCTCTCCCACAGGGTAATTTATTGAAAAATAGGACTGAAAGAGTTGCAAAAGAACTTGGTTATGATGATACTCAAGTAAGAATTATCGATTGGGGAAAAGAAATTGAGAATAATAAAGATTATAAAATATCATTTAAGTATATTCGTGAATTGTATGAATCAAATAAATATTTTGAAAAAGATGCGAATGAAACTACAAGGGGAGTAATAATGGGCTCCAAAAGAGAAATATTAAATGTAGATTCTGCTGTTAAAATTGCGGTCCACTATCTTCTTTCTGAAATTGCATTTATGGATTTTTTGCCTATTTTATTAAATACAAAAAAAGTTGTATATATTTATCATAAAAACTGGCAAGTATATGAAAATTATATTGCAGGTAAATATGATAATAAATTAAAATCCCATATTGATTTTTTGCTAATAGAAAATCCTTGGGAAACATATAATTCCATATGGGGTCTTGAAGATGAAAATATTGAAGAAAAATATTTAAATGATTTAGATAGAGTACAAAAAACAAAAGTATTAAGAGTTAGCTTTTCAAATTATCCACCAGCACTTATTTATGATAAAGAGTATAATAATTTCTCAGGAATTTTTTATGAAGTTATAATTGCAATATCTAGGAAATATGGATGGCAAGTTAGATTCACGGAAGAAGTTGGATATGGTGTTATTATTGATGGGTTAAATTCAAATCGTTTTGATATTTTCGGTAATACTATTTGGCCGACAACAGAGAGAAAGGAGCAAGCAAGTTTTTCTTCTTCACTATATTTAAGTTCAGTTTTTGCTTGGATTCATAAAGATAAAGTTATTTCTGATATTTCATTGTGTAGAATAGTAATAAAAGAGAATGATATATCACATTCAATTGCTTTGGCTGATTATCCAAATAATAGATTAGTTTATGCTCCTCAACTTTCTTATCCAGTAGATTTATTAAGACTCGTTGCTTCAGATAAGGGAGATATTACTTTTAATGATTCATATCTTGCCGAATTTTTCAATAAAAGTTCAGATATAAAAGTATCAAAATTATCCGAACTTCCTATTCGTGAGTATGAAAATACTTTTATGTTTAAAAAAGATGATACAAGTTTAAGAGATTTATTTAATATGGAAATAATAGAAATGAAAAATTCTGGTTTTATAAAAGAATTAATTAGAAAATATACAGGTTCTATAGATACATTTAAAGAAAATTAGATGTATGTAGCAAGAACCGTTCTTGTTACAACATGAATTTGTTAAAGAAAATAATTGCTCACTTGAAACATCTATATATACAGCTGATGATGGTCGTAGTTGGATAAAAGATAAAAAAATATTAGACAAACTTGCGCTGGAAATGAATGTAAATTTAATTGATAAAAATAGATAATAAGTATTAATTAGTTTAGTAGTCGTTTTACTATTATTATTTATAAGTGGTATAATGGATATATGGAAATAGAAAAAATAAAAAAGAATAAGTTTTTGTTCGTAAGTTTATCATTAGTAGTCTTTTCTTTGTTGCTTTCTTCTGCAGTGTTCTTATCTGCAAAGGATTTTTCTAAGCAAGGATCTTATGTCGAAGTGAAAGGTCTCTCAGAGAAAATTGTTAAAGCTGATACAGCTATCTGGTCTTTAAGTTTTGAAGTTAAATCAAATAATATTGATAGTTTATATGCAGACACTGAAAAGAATTTAAGCACCATTAAAACATTTTTAGTGGAAAAAGGTTTTGATAAAACAGAGATAAATGTAGCTCCCGTAAATATATATCAAGATACTTACAAAGATGCTGCATTTAGATATAATTCTACAAATCAAGTCTCTGTATATACAAAAAAGGTTGATCTAGCTAAATCTACACTGAATGAAACTTTAATGTTAGTGAAGAGAGGAGTAGTCTTGAATCAGAATTCAATTGTTTTTGAATTCTCTGATTTGAATAGTGTAAAACCAGAAATGTTAGCTGAAGCTATTAAGAATGCTCGTGATACAGCTTCACAATTCGCAACTAATTCAGGTTCTATCGTTGGTAGTGTCACAAGAGGGAATCAAGGAGTCTTTGATATTACAGATAAAGATCCAGGCTCTCCAGAATATAAAAAGATTCGTTTAGTTTCTACCCTTAGATTCTTGTTGAAATAAAAACACCTAATCTGTTACTAAAAAATCCTTATTATAAATAAGGATTTTTTAGTAAATATATATAACTTGAACCTGATTATCTTTAGTGTATAATTGCAAGATGGAAAATTATTTACTGCAAGCGATAGAATTATCTAGAAAATCAGTGGAGATTGGAGGTTTTCCTGTTGGAGTTATTCTTGTTAAAGACGGAGTCGTTATATCTGAAGGTTTGAGTAATGGGAAAAATAATAAAGATGCTACTAGTCACGCTGAGATTGAAGCAATACGGAGTGCATCTTTGAAATTGAACACGCGTGATTTGTTCGGCTGTGAAGTATACTCTTCGATGGAACCTTGTCTGATGTGTTTCTCTGCATTTTATTGGGCAAAAATTAAGAAGATTGTCTATGCTGTGGGTAAAGACAAGCTTTCAAAACAGCATTATGATGGTCTTCATTCATTAGAAGAAATAAACTCAAAAAATAATAGAAAGATTGAAATTATTCAAATAAAAAAACTGGAGAATGAAGCTTTGCAGGTTATAAAAAACTGGGAAGAATGTATTAAGTAATATGAAAATAAATAAGGAAATTAACCTTGCAAGAGCTATTCTTTCAAGATATATATTTTAGTAAAAGTAAAAAATTGATGATATAATTATACTATGAAAAAAGTCATTTTATTCTCAAAATTAACTGAAAATAATACTAATGAATTATTGGAAAATATTTTTCCTATTGAAATAAAGAATAAGGTTGTAGCCTATATGCCTAGTGACGGATGGAATATAAAAGAAAAATACACTCAGGAATGGATAAATTATACCAAAAAATATAATGCTGATTTTTTATTAATTAATAATTCTTTAAATACTGAAGATGAATATCAGAAATTACTTAAAGCAAATATTTTAGTTATTTCTGGAGGGAATACTTATATATTATTGAATAACTTACGAAAGTCTGGACTCGATAGGGCAATTAAAGAATATATTAAAAAAGATGATTACATATTAGCTGGGATGAGTGCTGGGGCATTAGTCCTTACTCCAAATATTAAAGTTTGTGAATTTAGAGACGGTCTAAATACTTTAAATCTTGAAAATCTTACAGGTTTAAATATTGTTGATTTTGAAATACTTCCTCATTTTACAGAGCAAGAATTTGGTGATATTTATAATAGATATTTACTCACAACTAAAAATGAAGTTAAAAAAATATCTGATGATGATTATATAACCGTTAATTTAGATTAATATTTTACTTTACTAAAACAGGAAGAATTCCTAGGAATTAATTTAAACATTAAAATAATATGACGAAATACATTTTAGTTGGAGGGTATATACATAAAGCAAAAGATGGAGGAAAAGCTTTTTGTGACGAGCTTGTAAAAGGTTTTAATATTGGAAAACCAGTTATTATTTTGGATTGTATGTTTGGAAGATCTAAAGACAGTTGGGAAAATTACTTAAAAGAAGATAACGAACTTTTCTCTAAGTATATAAATAATTTTAAGCTTGAATTAGCACTTCCTGAAAATTTTACAGAACAAGTAAAAAAATCAGATATCATATTTTTGCGTGGAGGTTATGTTTCAACATTATTTGAAATACTTAATAAAGATAATAGCTGGATTAATGAATTAGATGGTAAGGTATTAGCTGGAACTTCAGCGGGTGCTGAAGTAATTGCTAAATACTATCATGTATTAAGCACACATAGGACTGGTGATGGATTTGGTATTCTACCCATCAAGTTTATTCCTCATTGGAAATCTGAGTCTTTTGAAGACAATAAACAGGATATAAATTATGAAAAAGTAATAAACGATTTAACAAATTATAAAGAGGATTTACCAATTTTAACTTTATCAGAAGGTGAATTTAAGGTGTATAATAAATAATATGGATAATTTTTTAAAAAAAAGAAAAAGTAAAATCCATGGTTATGGGATATTTACTTTAAAGAATATAAAAAAAGGAGAAAAATTTTATAATGTACCATTATATAAAGTATCTAACAATAACTCAAAAAAGTTTGCATATATTGGAAATAATAAATACGTTTGCGACAGTAAAATTTTAAATTGGGTTAATCATTCAGATGATCCAAATTCTACTTTAGTTATAACTAAAAAACCGATTAATCTTTTGGCTAAAAAAAACATTTTAGCAGGGGAAGAAATAACCTGTAATTATTTTGAGACTGAAAAAGAGAATATGATTTTTAAGATCTCGCAGCCTTAAGTTTATAGCATCTCTAAAGATTAAAATATATTATGCTATAATTCAAATATGAAAAGTGGTTCTAAAATTATACTTGTGAATAATGAAGGTAAGGTACTTCTCCAATTACGAGATAGTTGTCATTCATATTCTGGAAGTTGGGCTTTATTTGGTGGGCATATAGAAGGTTCTGAAACACCCGAAGAAGCCTTAATTCGTGAAATAAAAGAGGAGATAAATTATACTCTTAAAGATTATAAATTAATTAAAGAAACTGTAATTAAAGATTTTGGAAAAGCTTATTGGTTTTATGGAACTATCGATGCTGAATTATCTGAGCTTCACTTGGGAGAAGGGGATGATTTTAACTTTTTTACTTATGATGAAATCTTAAAATTAAAACTTGCCCCTGAATCTAAAAAAGCATTGATTGAATATTTTAAAAATAAAAAGTAGTTAATTGAAAATAATTATTTTAATTATTTAAACTTCATCTCATGTTTTTTGAAGGAGGATTAGGGCTTTTTTATAAGATATCATCCAGAAGTAAATTATACCCGATAATTTCCTTGCTCTTTCTTCTAAATTTATATTTATATTTAAATCTTTTAAAAGGTGTTTTGCTGATTGAATAACCTTTGCTAAATTTTGTAAAAACTTCATGAAGCAATGGCTCCACTACTTGAAATACATCTTCTTGTTCAACA
>CAIOXR010000065.1 GCA_903862375.1 uncultured bacterium | reverse complement strand
ATTATATATTAATATACAAAATTAAACACCAAAATTGTGCGCGGGAGAGGACTTGAACCTCCACACCCGCAAGGGCACATCCACCTCAAGGATGCTTGTCTACCAGTTTCAACACCCGCGCGTTCAACGAATAAAGTATAACTAATTACAAATCTTTTTTCAATAATTCAACAATAAATAATAAAACAGACCACTTGGTCTGTTTTATTATTTATTGTTCGATTTTATCTTCTACTAATTTTTCATCTTTAGAAATTGTTATACTTTTCAATCTCTTTTTAACTTCTTTAACAGCTTTTGTACGAATATAGTAAAGCTTATTCCTACGAGTTTTTGATTTTCTTAAAATTTCTATTTTATCTATATTTGGAGAATATAATGGAAAAATACGCTCTACTCCAACTCCAAGTGAAACTTTTCTAACTGTGAAAGTAGCTCCAGATTCAGTCCCATGCTTACGAGACAAAACAAGTCCTTCAAAAGCCTGTAAACGAACTTTCCCTTTTTCTAAAATTTTATTCCAAACACGAACAGTATCCCCCGCTTTAAAATCAAGGTTTTTCCTTGAATCTTGCTCTACTGGGGTAAATTGTTTTTTCGTTATTTCCATAGGCTGTACTTTATCATATATAGTCATTTAAGGCAAGTTTGATTATAATTATTTAATTGTTATTTTATTTAAGATATTTATTTACGACTTTTTTAAAATCAGGGGGTAATGGAGATTCAACTGTTTTAATTTCACCATTTGAAAATCTAAAAGTTATTGATTTAGAATGTAAAGCTAACCTTTTCATTCCTAATGCTAATTCCATATTACCACGATAGAGAGGGTCAGAAACTATGGGGTGATTTATATACCGCATATGAACTCTTATCTGGTGAGTTCTACCAGTTTTTGGATATACTTCTACATAAGAAAATTTATTATCTTGATTCATTCCTCCTTTGCTTAAGGTAGTATTTGTAAGCAAATTCTCATCTGAAAATCTTTTTAATACAATGTATTCAGTAATTGCTTCACGTAGTGGCTCCCTTGCTCCTCTGCCTGCTGTCCACATACGTATATCTATAGGAGATCTTCCGATAGGTGCATTTATAAGTCCCCTTTTACCAGTTACAAGTGAAGCTTTGGGATCAGACACATGACCATACACAAAAGTATGATAAACTTTTTTTATTGTATGATTTTGAAATTGCTCTTTTAAAAAAAGAAAAGTTTTTTGATTCTTGGCAATAAGTAAAGCTCCGGAAGTTTCTTTGTCGAGACGATGTACTATTCCTGGGCGTTTTATATTAATCATTTTACCTTTATATTCTACTACCATTGGTTCTCCAACTTTTTCTAATTTCTTATCGTAATCAATGATAAGATCTGCAACCGTAATATCTTTATCTGTAATTCTTGCATCAGCATGCACAGCAATACCCGATGGTTTATTTATAACCATTAAATTTTTATCTTCATACAATATTTTTAATTTCATGTGCCCTCGGCAGGAATCGAACCTGCAATAACGGCTTAGAAGTCCGCAGTTATATCCATTTAACTACAAGGGCAAAAGTTTATTTTTACATTATGTGATAAGGAACTTGGTTACAAATATTTTTCTAGTGAAAAATCTCGCGACCCCGCCTCGGCACGTCTGCCTCCGGCTTTCAAGCTCTCATCCCTGGCTAAAGCCAGACGTTGTGCGCGATGAGGGACTTGAACCCCCGACCTTCTCAGTGTAAATGAGTTGCTCTACCAACTGAGCTAATCGCGCATTTATTAACTATATTTAATTTTAATGTATTCTTCACAAGTCGCTACAACTTAGATAGTCGTGCATTCTACTTTATAACCATATTTTAAAGTATTTCTCACAAATCACTTAAGTTAGGTAAATTATATATTTTCATTAAACCTAACTTTTACTATAATATCACAATTATAGTAAATTTCAAATACCTAATTATAGACTTGGATCCTTATATATCAAACTACTATTTATACTATTTAATTTTTCTATTTTTCTATTTTGATACTCTGTCGTCTTTTTTAACAAATTTTCATCAAGTAAAGATTTTTTATCAATCTGTTCTATTGTTACTTGAAATATTTGTCCCT
>CAIOXR010000064.1 GCA_903862375.1 uncultured bacterium | reverse complement strand
ATTTAGCACCAGTAACTGTACAAGTACTTGCACCTGAAGCGATGACACATGATGTAGGTGATATTGTTAGACTTCCACTCGCACATACTCCTCCTGTATCTATACCTGTTTCATCTTGATTTAAGATACCGTCGGAACAAGAAACTAGTGCTGGAACTGCTAGACATGACAATGTAGGAGCGACTCCTGTACAAGTTCCTAAAGGTGAACATGTAGATGTCAGAGTGGTAGCAGGTGAACCAGCAATTGTTGGACACGTTAAAGTTGACCATGTACCAGATGTGATTGTTACAGTAACACTACTCGTCACACTACTTGCATTAACAAATGAAAAACCTAATATAAAAATAAAAAAACTAACAAAAGTAATTTTTAAAATTTTTATAATTTGATTTGAAAGAATCATGTATAGTAAAAAAATAATTGATAATAAACTAACATTATGTATTTATAAAGTATATCATAAATATAACATATATTAAAAAGTTATTAACAATTTTTATTTAAAACATATTTACAACGTATGTTGACTAAATTAATACATTGCGGTAGCATTCTATATGTAAGGCCTGTCATCGAACCGGGCTTTTATTTTTAACAATTTAATAACAATTTAATAAAAAATGGATTATAAATTATTAGCTTAATTTAAAATTCATAATAACAAATATGTTAGACCTCAAATCAATGAAGTCAGCACTAGAACAGCTTGAACAAGAGCGCAAAATTCCTCGAGAGAAGATTGTTGACGCCATAGAGCAAGCTTTAGCTGCTGCTTATAAGAAGGATTATGGTAAAAAAGGCCAAATAATTCGTGCAAAGATAGATATAGAATCTGGAGAAATGGAATTCCAGCAAATAAAGATAGTCGTCGATGAATCTTTAGTCAGAATGACAAAAGAAGACGACGACGAAGAAGAAATAGCTGAAGATGATAATCGTGTCCGTTTTAATGAAGAACATCATATACTCCTAGCAGATGCAAAAAAAATTAAAAGTGATGTAAAACTTGAAGAAGAAATTGTATTCCCATTGGAAAAGAAGGACGATTATGGACGTATCGCAGCTCAAACTGCTAAACAAGTCATAATCCAAAAAATCCGTGAAGCAGAAAGAAGTGCTATCGTAGATGAGTATGGAAGTAAAGAAGGTGAAATTATAAATGGAGTAGTTCAAAAAGTTGAAAGAGGTATAGTTTATATCGATTTTAATAGAGCTACTGGTATAATCCTTCCTGAAGAACAAATTCCTGGAGAATTCTATAGACAAGGAGAACGCATAAAAGCTTATCTCTACTCAGTAGAAGAAACTCCAAGAGGAATCAACTTAAAACTTTCTCGTACCCATCCACAACTTATAGAAGGACTATTTGCCATGGAAGCTCCTGAAATATCAGGAGGAGTAGTAGAAATAAAGTCAATCTCTCGTGAAGCTGGTGCTCGTTCAAAAATTGCAGTTTATTCAAACGATGAGCATGTAGACCCTGTCGGATCGTGTGTAGGTCAGAAAGGATCACGTGTTTCGACTGTAATGAGTGAACTTAATGGTGAAAAAATTGATATAATTCCTTGGTCTCCTGATCCAGCCACCTATATAGCAAGTGCTATCTCTCCTGCAAATGCTCTTAATATACAAATCTTTGAACAAGAACATAAAGCAATTGTAGAAGTCGCTATAGATCAGCTATCCCTAGCTATAGGCAAAGGAGGACAGAATGTCCGCTTAGCTGCCAAGCTTACAGGATGGAGGATAGATATAAAAGGTATGGAAGCTGTAAATACAAAAGATAAAAGTGAGGGAAGTTTAGATGAAGATGAAGTGTTAGATGATGGTATCGTGGATTGATGGGGCGGGAGGATTTATATTATCAGGCAGCGCCGGTGCGGGTAGCCTGCCT
>CAIOXR010000063.1 GCA_903862375.1 uncultured bacterium | reverse complement strand
CTGATTCTTTTTTTGGATTATCGCTAAATATTATTCCTCTTGAAGAATTTATTATTAATCCAAGGCCTTCTTTATTAACTCCTTCGGTTATAATATTCTTTACTTCGCCTCCCTGAGCTCCTATTCCAGGAACTAGAAAAGTCATTTCTCCTGTAATTTTACGAGCTGAGATGATATCTTCTGGTCGAGTTCCTCCTATTACAATCATTAAATTATTATTGGTATTCCATTTTTGACTAATTTTTTTAGCAACATGTTGCCAGAGAATTTCTTTATTTTCTAAAATACAATCTTGAAATTCTTCTGCTCCAGTATTCGAAGTTTTAGCAAGAATTATTGAACATTTGTCTTTTCTTTCCAAAAAGGGGTTAAGTGCTTCATTTCCTAAATATGGATTTATCGTCATTGCATCAAAACCAAGCCAATCAAAAATAGAAGTGACATAACCATTATTTGTATTTCCAATGTCAGCTCTTTTAGCATCGAGAATTGTGAAAATATCTGGATATCTTAAATGAATATAATCCATTGTTTTTTTAAGAGCTTCCATACCCTCTGTTCCCCGAGCTTCATAGAAAGCCACATTGGGTTTAAAAGCTGATGCATATTCATGAGTTTCATCGATGATATATTTATTAAATTGAAATTGTGCTTCACTTCCACCGAGCTTTTTGTATTGGTCTTTTAATTTATCATAGTCAGCATCAAGCCCAACACATAATAATGAATTTATTTTTTTAGCTCTTTTGTTGTATTTTTCTACTGGATTCATTATTTATTCAAAACCATATTTCTTTGCCCAATTGTGTGGATTATCATACCATTCTTTTATTTTTACACCATCTATGCTTTCAATTTCTCCGGAAGAAATTGCATTATCAAAAATAATAGGGAAAGATGTTGTAGGATAAAGTTTTACCTCCGCTTTTTTAAAAGCTTCTTTAGCTTCATTGAAATCATAACTTACAATTACTAAGCATTCATTTACTATTCCTCCTTCATTTCTTATAGATTCAATTCCTGTTAAGCTACTTCCACCAGTAGAAACTAAATCCTCGATGAGCAGAACTTTTTTACCCAAGACGCTTCCTCCTTCAATCATACTTTTTGTTCCATGTTCTTTAGCTTTTTTCCTTACGAAAATAGAAGGTTTATTTAGTAAGAATCCTAACGCTGCACTATGAGGTATTCCTCCAGATTCAACGCCTGCGATAATATCAAAATCAATTTTATTTTTCTCTATAATTTCTTTGAAACCATTTAGAACTATTTTCCATTCTTTGGGGTGAAATGGAAGTTTTCTGTTGTCTACATATATTGGTGATTTTATACCAGACTTAAAAGTTATCGGGTTATCAATAGTGAAACCGACAGCTTTTATCTTTATGAGTGCTTGAGCAATTTCTTTTTCCATTAAGTTTATATTATAAGTTTTTAATCTCTTCTGCAAGGTGTGGATTCCACATCGCACCGGTTGCCGACATTACGATGTCTGCTCCAATTTTACGATATTCTTTGAAATCTTCTTTTTTAGTAACTCCACCAACTCCGATAATAGTATATTTATAATTTAATTCTTGGCGAATCTTTTTTAATCTTTTTACCATATCTAGTCCTGCCCATTTGATAGAGTAGCCACACACTCCACATCGCAGTCTGTTTTCTCCAGGGAGTGCCTGTTTACCATTTGGGTCTATTATACTAGATGGTATTGTATTAATCGCTGATATACCATCTACAATTTTGCCGACTTGTTTAACAAAATCTTTTAAAAGAGCATCTTTTTCAAAATAAGCAATTTTTACAATTAGAGGTAATTTACCTATTTCTTTTTTAATTATTTTAGCAACAAGAACACTTCGCTCTATATCAAAACATAAAAGATTTGCGGTTCCTTCATTTGGACAACTTAAATTTACTTCAAAAACTTTTACACCAGCTTCTTTAAGAAGTTTAGCAGTTTTACGAAAATCCTCTATATAAGATTCTACACGACCATCTTCATTTTTAGTTCCTTGGAATGCTCCTATGACGATTTGTCCTTTTTTGGTATTTTTTATTATTTTGGAAATATCTTTTTTCCAAAATTTAGGTGAAGAAGATGGAACTCCAAATGAATTTGTAATTGAAAGTGGTTTATGAAAATTATGATCTGCTATAAGATAACCACTAGCTTTTTTAATTGTTAAGTCACCCTTAGTATCAACAGATAAGATATTAGGCCATTTATGACAAGGGAATTTCTCACTACGAACAGTTTTATAAGTAACAATATCAAAACCTTTTTTTAAAGCTCCTTCTACAAATTTTCCATTTATGAGAGGTCCGGCTGGAATACCAAAAGGAGAATATACTTTATGACCAAAGAAATTATACTTTGGTTCACCTTTTTGTTTTACTACTTTTTTATTAGCAAAATCTCCAAATGGCCCATTTTTTAGATTGTCGACATAAGTTTTTTCTGGGTCATAAAAAGGTTTTTGAAGCATAAATTTATTTATTATTTATTATCATACCATTTTCTAAAATTTTTTTACCATTTATTACTACTGTTTGGGGCTTTCCATAAAGAGTCATTCCTTCAAATGGAGACCAATCACATTTACTTTCATATTTATTCTCACCTACAATATACGGTATACTAGGATCAAGTTCAACATAAGTGTCTTTTTGATCAGGAATATTGAAGATTTTTTTAGGATTAGTATATAAGAATTTTATCACATCTTCTTCTATGATACGCCCATCTTTTACAGCTTTATACATAAGTCCAAGTGTCGTTTCTAGCCCGGGGACTCCAAATGCAGGAGCTTTATTGTCAGGACCTGTTTGTTTTTCTTCTTTTGTGTGTGGAGCGTGGTCTGATTCAACCATATCAATAGTAGAATCTTTTAATCCCGCCCACAATGCTTCTCTGTCAGAATCTTCACCAAGAGGAGGCTTCATCATTGCATAACCTTTTAAACTTATTAATGCTTCTTTAGTAAGATATAAATGATGTGGAGTAACTCCCGCAGTTATAAGTTGTCCTTTTTTCTTTGCTTCTCTTACCATTTCAACCTCACACTTTTGAGAAATGTGGCAGACATGGAGATTTCTTTTATATTTGTTGCCTAAATATATAGCAGTAGAAAGTTGTTCACCTTCAGCATGAACTAGTATTGGTTTTTTAGAATTCCAATTAGAAAAAACATCCTCAAGTAATTTTGGATCTTCAATGAGCATTTCACCAGTAGTGTGGTTACAATAAACTTTTAGACCAAAAACATTTGGTGATTTGATCGCGTATTTAAATTCTTCAATATTTTTTCCATTAGTTCCAAAATGAAATCCAATATTACATAATGCTTTCTGTTTTGTTAAATTAACTTTTTCTTCTAAGCTAATATTAGAGATAGTAGGGGTAGGATTATTGGGCATATCAATGATAAAAGTGAATCCACCAGCAATAGCTGCTCGGCTTCCAGTATAAAAATCTTCTTTATATGTAGCTCCTGGTTCTCGCAGGTGAACATGGATATCAATTAATCCAGGAATTTTTTGAAGTGACATAGTATAAATATTCTACTATTGTTCATAAAAAATTACAAATTGTTTTAATTACTAATTTGTAATAGAAAAAACAAAATTAAGTTGTTTGTTACTACAATATAAATATTATTTGTCAATCTTTTTTAAAAAAATAAATCTATGCTATAATCATTCCTATTATGTATCCTAAGATTAATATAATCAAAAAAGTAATTTATTATAATTATTACATTTTTTCTGTTTCCAATAAAAACCTTATATAATAGGGTTTTTATTTTAAAAAAATTTATGCAAAATAAATTAATTCTACAAGATGGTAGTGAAATAGAAGGAAAAAGCTTTGGCGCAATAAAGTCTGTTTCAGGGGAAGTCGTTTTTGCAACTGGGATGGTTGGTTATCCGGAAAGTTTAACTGATCCATCATTTTGTGGTCAAATATTGGTTTTAACTTTTCCATTAATTGGTAATTATGGTGTCCCTACAAAGGAAAAATGGGAATCAAATAAAATTCAAATTTCTGGTTTAATAGTTTGTAACTATATAGATACACCATCTCATCATGAATCAATAAAAACTTTATCAGAATGGTTGAAAGAAGAAGGTATTCCGGCACTTGAGATAAAAGATACAAGAGAATTAACAAAAAAATTAAGGACAGAAGGTGTTATGCTTGGTCTTATGCAGTGTGGCAAGAACAAGGTATCTTTTTTAGATCCAAATAACAGGAATTTAGTTTCCGAAGTTTCAACAAAAAAGATATGGGAGATTGGCGATGGTAAGAAAACGATTGTTCTTATTGATTGTGGTTTTAAGTTAAATATAATTAGAAGGCTTACGGTCCGAGGATTAAAAGTAGTAGTTGTTCCCTGGAATATGGATGTTACCAAACTAATATTTCCCTTTTCTGCTGTAATTATTTCTAATGGTCCTGGTGATCCCAAAAAAGTAAAACAAACTATTTTGAATGTTAAAAAAATTATTAAGAAGAAAATACCAATATTGGGAATTTGTCTTGGTAATCAGATACTTGCTCTTGCATGTGGAGGTACTACTTATAAACTTAAGTTCGGTCACAGAAGCCAGAATCAACCTGTCATATTATCTGGGACAAAACAATGTTATTTAACAACACAAAATCATGGTTTTGCAGTTAAAAAGATACCAAACGATTTTAAAGAATGGTTTTTCAATGCAAATGATAATACAAATGAAGGAATTATTCATAAGACTTTACCATTTATGTCGGTTCAGTTTCATCCCGAGAGTTCTCCTGGACCAGTTGATACTGATTGGGTATTTGATTTCTTTTTAAAGAAAAGCAAAATAATCATTAGAAAATAATTTATGAAAATAACTACATATAAAAAAATTTTAATTCTTGGTTCTGGTGCGTTAAAAATTGGTGAAGCAGGAGAGTTTGATTATAGTGGTAGTCAGGCTATCAAGGCACTCAAAGAAGAAAAAATAAAAGTTATTCTTGTTAATCCAAATATTGCCACCTTTCAGACTTCTAAGTATCTTGCTGATGAAGTATATTTTTTACCAGTTGATGATTATTTTGTTGAACGTATTATTGAGAAAGAGCGACCAGATGGGATTCTTCTTTCTTTTGGTGGTCAAACAGCTCTTAACTGTGGCTTAGCATTAGAAAAAAGAGGTGTTTTAAAAAAATATAATGTGCAGGTATTAGGTTCTCCTGTTCAATCAATTATTCTTACTGAAGATCGTCAATTTTTCGCAGAACATTTACGGAAACTTCACATTCCAGTTCCACCTAGTGGGTCAGCTCAGTCAGTAAAAGAAGCAATAATAATTGCAAAGAAAATCGGCTTTCCATTAATGGTGCGTGCAGCTTTTGCTCTTGGTGGACAAAAGTCAGGAATAGCTAGGAATATAGATGAACTAAAGAGTATTGTAGAAGGAGCTCTGGCTATTTCTTCACAAGTATTAATAGAAAAGTATTTACATCATTTTAAAGAAATAGAATATGAAGTTGTTAGAGATAAATTTAATAATATTGTTACTGTTTGTAACATGGAAAATTTTGATCCATTAGGTATTCATACCGGTGATTCAATTGTCGTTGCACCTAGTCAAACTCTTTCGAATGAAGAATATCATTGCTTAAGAGAAGTAAGTATTAAAATTGTAGAAAGTTTAAATATTGTCGGCGAATGTAATGTTCAGTATGCACTTAATCCAAATCCAAAAGATGGTAAAATTGACTATTACGTCATTGAAGTTAATGCTAGGCTTTCTCGTTCAAGTGCACTTGCTTCTAAAGCTACTGGTTACCCACTTGCTTATGTAGCTGCGAAACTAGCACTGGGTAAAAGTTTGCTTGATATAAAAAATAAAATAACGGAAGTAACACAAAGTTTCTTTGAACCAGCACTCGATTATGTTGTAGTTAAAATGCCTCGTTGGGATTTAGAGAAATTTAAAGGTGCAGATGATTGTATTGGTAGCGCTATGAAATCAGTAGGGGAGGTCATGGCTATCGGAAGAAGCTTTGAAGAAGCATTACAAAAAGCAGTACGTATGCAATCGGGTCAAATTGAAAGTGTAACGGATAATAATTTTCTTAATGAAAAAGAATTGAAAATCTTTTTAAATACCCCAACACCAAAGCGATTATTTGCAATAGCTTTATCTATGAAGAATGGTCTTTCTGTCGATTATATTCACATGATAACTGGTATTGATAAATGGTTCTTGTATAGGATTCTTGCTATTGTTTTAGCCGAAAAGAATTTTGCAAAAAACAAGAAATTTACTAAGGAAATTTTACTCTCATTAAAGCAAATGGGTTTTTCTGATAAGAAAATTGGACAATTATCTCTCACAACTGAATTTGATATTCGTAAAATAAGAAAAGATTTTGGTATTTTTCCTTCTGTTTTTCAAATTGATACATTGGCCGGAGAAGTTCCAGCAAAAACTAATTATTTATATCTTACATATCATGGTAATCATAATGATGTCTTACCTCTTGGTGAGAAATCAGTTATGGTTCTTGGTAGTGGCCCGTACCATATTGGTTCCAGTGTAGAATTTGATTGGTCATGTGTGTATACTGCAATGTCACTCAAGAAACATAAAAAGCAATCTATTATCATAAATTGTAATCCCGAAACAGTTTCAACTGATTATGATATGTCTGATCGTCTTTATTTTGAAAATATTTCATTTGAAACAGTTTCTGATATTTATGAATTTGAAAAAGCATATGGAATTATTATCTCTGTTGGTGGTCAACGTCCTAACAATCTTGCCAAGAAACTCTCCAAAGAAAGATTTAATATTTTAGGAACAAAAGCTGAAGATATTGATCGAGCCGAAGATCGCAATTTATTCTCAGCTCTTCTTGATAAATTAGATATTCTTCAACCAAAATGGCAAAGTTTCTCTAATATAAAAGAAGCCAAGAAATTTGTAGAAGCCGAAGGTTTTCCAGTGTTAGTCCGTCCATCTTATGTGTTGTCAGGTTCTGCTATGAGAGTTTGTTATACTTCAAGAGAATTGTATGATTTTGTTGGCAAAGCAGCTAAGCTTTCACCAGAATATCCAGTTACTCTTTCTAAATTTATAGAAAATGCTAAAGAACTTGAATTTGATGCTGTTGCACAAAAGGGAGTTGTAATGGTTTATGGTATTTCAGAACATATAGAAAATGCAGGAGTTCATTCTGGTGATGCGACCATTGTATATCCGACACAGCGGGTATACGCTTCTACTGAATTTCAATTAAAAATTATTTCTAAAAAAATAGCTCAAGAGCTTAACATCACTGGACCATTTAACATTCAATTCCTTGTTAAAGATAATATTCCTTATGTTATTGAAGTTAATTTAAGAGCTAGTCGTACACTACCATTTATCTCAAAAGCTATGGATGTGAATTTTCCAGAACTTGCAGTAGATAGTTTTTTTGGTAGAGCATTACCGTATACATTTGTATATCCAAAGAGTGTAATTGTAAAATCATCACAGTTTTCTTTCTCTCGTTTGCTTGGAGCTGATCCTGTCCTTCGCGTTGAAATGTCATCGACTGGTGAAGTTGCCTGTTTTGGTAAGGATTATGATGAAGCATTATTAAAATCGATATTAAGTGCAAATAAATTTGATTTTAATAAAAAATCAGTTTTATTATCTCTTGGTGGTTTTGTAAATAAAGCTAAATTTTTAGAAAGTGCAGAAGTTATACATCAACTTGGGTATACTATTTTTGCGACTGATACTACAGCATCTTTTTTGAAAGATAATGGAATCCCTTGTAGTATAGTTCGTAAAGCATTTGAACATTCTCCGAATGCACTTGATATTATTAATGGAAGAAAAGTAGCCTTCGTGATAAACTTAAGTCAAAGAAAGAAAGAGTTAAATAAAAGCAAAATAAAGCGTTTAAAGACTGATGGGTTTAAAATTCGTCGAGTTACTGTTGATAATCAGATTCCACTTTTTACTGATTTAAATCTTGCGCGTGCTTTTATTAAAGCATTATCACGATATTCTATTTTTGATTT
>CAIOXR010000062.1 GCA_903862375.1 uncultured bacterium | reverse complement strand
CCTTAGTATCTATGTATGGCATATCTGACATGTGTTTGATGATTTTGGGTATCATTTCTTCGTATTCTTCCTTGGTGTATTGGTGGTTTAAGATGCAGTATTGTTTGTTATTTAGTCCAACACAACTAAAACAATTACTAGAATTTGATATACATGAATATGTATAATCAGAGTCTGTAACACCTCCAGTATAAGCAATGAACTTACTATTATAAGCCTTCCCTATTCCTGCACCTTCGTAACTTAATTCTGGTTTCGTACCAGAAGATATATCATAATTATCAGAACTACCTTTTATAAATAACCTCCAGACATATCTAGAATTATTTGCTTCATCAATCTCATAAGAATCTTTACAATTACTGGAGAATGATATTTTATCTCCTGTGACATTATTTGAGTTATATATATCAGCAAACTTTCTTATAGAAAACTTAATTTTATTTAAAAACTCATTTTTAGTTTTTACAAGATTTGAATAAGAATTTATTTGAAATGACTTTATTTTTTCATAATATTCTTCTTTTGAAAACTGCTCATTAAAAATGCAATGACTTTTATTTCTTAAATTCCAACAACCAAAACAATCAATACAATTTCGACAATTATATAAAAATTGAGAATCTATACACGAATTACATTTTTCACTAAAATATAATTTGGAAGAACTATGACAATCTATACACTCATATAAATAATCACTATTATTACAATCTAGATTATCAATTGAATTTTTACATATATTTATACCCTCTGAGTATGAGCAATCTTCATTTGCAATAGATGAAAATATAAGATAGCAATTCTTAGATTCCATAGTTATATTTACATATTCACTATTCACTGGATTTACATTAGATAAGTTTGGTAGTGGAACATTTTTAAGTAATTCAAAAAACTGCAAAAAGAAAGGTTTTGAAAAATCATAAGGTTTACCACAACTAAGAGCATCATGTTTTTCTTGCCACCATATCTTCTCATCATATACATTCATATTTGAATCTTTAGAATAAAAAGATATTATATCTTTACCTGAAGCATTACAAATATTTTTATATAAATTTCTATGATTTCTCCATTGCCCCCTTCTCTGTATTCTACACTCTGGACAAAAGGTTGGAGGTGGAACTTTTATCTTCTCATAAAATAGAAAATCCTCAGGCTCGATTAAAAAGTCTTTTTTACAATTCTGACAAATTTTTATTTCAGTTTGCATAATTTTAAGGACTTACGCCCAGCCAGCCCGAAGCGAAGCTTCGGGCTGGTATTATTTATTAAGCAACTATTTCTTCATTCACTTCTGGGATTTCTTTACTAGGACGTATTACACCGAAACCAGTACCTGCTGGTATAAGATTACCGATAATAACATTCTCTTTAAGACCACGTAGATTATCTACTCCTCCACGAACAGCATTATTTATCAAGACTCTATTTGTGTTTTGGAATGAAGCAGCTGACAACCAACTCTTAGTAGTAAGGGAAACTTCAGTGATACCAAGTACGATAGTTCCTGCTTCGGCTTTCTTTCCTCCACCTTCATTCTCTAAACGTTCATTCTCTTCTATAAGTTCGATATTTTCAACTATTTCTCCTGGTGAGAATGTTGTATCTCCTGCATCTTTAATCTTTTTACGTGAGAACATTTGACGAATGATTATCTCAATATGTTTTCTTGAAATAGAAGCACTCTGTAGATCATAAACTTTATTTATTTCATCTACGATATACTCTTCTGCTTTTTCTTTACCACCAAATTTAACAATTTCATTTATATCTGCGGATCCATCTGTAAGTAGTTCGCCTTTCATAACATGTGAACCTACTTTTACAATTGGCTGACGACGGAATGCTACAACGTACTCCATCTCATTATTCTTTCCATCTGATTTAGAATCAGAAAGAACTTTTATTATTTTTTCTTTTCCATTATCTGTTATATTTATGACTTCACCTTCTATTACAGATATAATAGCTGGATTCTTAGGAATTCTTCTTTCAAAAATTTCTTCAACACGAGGGAGACCTGTCGTAATATCAACAGTAGCAACTCCACCAGCATGGAAAGTACGAAGTGTAAGCTGTGTTCCTGGTTCACCTATAGCTTGAGCAGCGATAATACCTACTGCTTGACCAAGCTCAACCATACAGTTACGTCCCAAATCAAGACCATAACATACACGACAAATACCATGAGTAGTATCACAAGAAAGTGGTGTGCGAACTAGGGCTTCTTTTATACCCATCTTTTCCATAGCACGTGCGTCTTCTTTCATAATAAGTGAACCTTTTTTAAAGACAACTTCACCTTGGGCATTTTTCACATCTGCAAGAAGTATTCTACCATGAATATATTTAGCAAAAACACCTTCTACCTCAACTATCTTCTTACCATTTTTTGTACCGCAATCTTCTTCTGTAACAACCACATCCTGAGCTACATCCACAAGACGACGTGTGAGATAACCAGCCTTAGCAGTATTTAGAGCCGTGTCGGCAGCACCTTTACGTGAACCGTGAGTCGTAATGAAGTATTCAAGTGGTGAAAGACCTTCTATATATGATGGTATAATTGGGAAATCAAGAGTTGCTCCTGAAGTATTCACAATCAAACCTTTCATTCCACACATCTGTATGAGGGATCCCATACTTCCACGAGCTCCAGAAGTTATGAGGTCATATGTAGAACCTTTTGGATCCAAAGTTGCTGGAATTATCTTTTCAATTTCTTTTTTAGCATGTTCCCATATTTCTATAACTTTCTGATATTGCTCATCTTCTGACAAAAGTCCATCTGCAAATTGTCCTCTGACAACTTCTTCTTCTTTTCTGAATTTGGCTACTATATCTTTCTTACCTTCTGGAACTTTCAAATTATCAATACCCCAAGTGACTCCTGAGTAAGTAGCATACTGATAACCGAAATCTTTAATCTTATCCAAGAATTTTGGAGTAGCATCTATACCATAGTGAACAATAAGTTCATCTACGAGAAGTGACATACGTTTAAGAGTAATCTCATCTTCAATATAAGGGAAATCATCAGGGAAAATACTATTAAAGAATAATTTACCCACTGTAGTTTCAAATGGTTTACTTCCATACTTTGCATATCTTTGCTTGTCTGTTCCTAATACTTTTATCTTTGCACGGAAAGTGATAACACCTAAGTCGAAAGCTGTAATAGCTTGGTTCGGACTTGAAAATGCCATACCTTGACCTTTCTCATCTTCAACTGATTTTGTCATCCAGTAACAACCAAGTACGATATCCATCTTTGGCATTACGATTGGAGAACCATCTTGAGGTTTAAGTAAGTTTTTATTTGAAGCCATATACTCACGTGCTTCCATTTGTGCCATATCAGAAAGTGGTACGTATACTGCCATCTGGTCACCGTCGAAGTCCGCGTTGAACCCTGCACAAACAAGTGGATGTACTTGGATAGCATGACCTTCAATAAGAATAGGATTGAATGCTTGAATACCAAGTCTATGAAGTGTAGGAGCACGGTTTAATAATACATACTTTCCACGAATTACCTCTTCAAGTATTGCCCAAACTTCAGGTATTCCTTCTTCTATAAGACGATTTGCTCCACGAATATTAAATGCCAACTCTGTCTCAAGAATTTTAGAAATTACGAACGGACGGAAAAGTTCAAGAGCCATATGTTTTGGTAAACCACATTGATTTAATTTCAATTGAGGACCAACAACGATAACAGAACGACCAGAGTAGTCTACACGCTTACCAAGCAGATTCTGACGGAATAAACCTTGTTTTGATTTCAAATTATCCGAAAGAGATTTCAAAGCTCTTTTTTGTGATGCTGAAACTGCCTGAGAATCATTCTGCTTTGCAATTGAGTTATCTATAAGAGCATCTACTGCTTCTTGTAGAATTCTTTTTTCATTTCTAAGAATAACATCTGGAGCACCAATTTCTTTTAATTTCTTCAAACGATTATTTCTGTTTATAACACGGCGGTATAGGTCGTTCAAATCAGAAGTAGCATGACGTCCACCATCAAGAGCCACCATCGGTCTAAGTGCTGGAGGGATAACTGGTATGACAATTAAGAACATCCATTCAGGACGAATACCTGAGTGAAGCATCGAACGGATAAGAGACATTCTCTTTTCTAATTTCTCTTTATCTATACTTGAAGCCTTAGGTATCATAGCTAGTGTCTCAGCTTTAATCTTTTCTAAATCAAGATTTTTAAATATTGTGAATATTGCTTCAGCTCCGATACTTGCTTCAAAACAACTTCCATACTTAAGCCCGTAATGGTGATATGCAATTTCATTTAGAACTTTACCAGGGACAATCTCGGCTATTTCACGTTTTGTACTTAAAAGAAGTTCTTTTAACTTTTCTTTTTCTTCTTCATTATTTGCACTTTTTATTTTTGATTTAAACTCACTTTCAAGATTCTTTGTAATTATATCTTTTTCTTCTGTAGAAACATTTATTATTATGTAACCAGCAAAGTAAATGACTTTTTCAAGATCTGAAACTGTAATATTTAGCAGTGTAGACATCCTACTTGGTACTCCACGCAAGAACCAGATATGTGATACTGGTGAAGCAAGTTCTATGTGACCCATTCTGTCACGGCGAACTATAGAGCGAGTAACTTCAACTCCACATTTTTCACAAATTATATCTTTATAACGAATTCTTCTATATTTACCGCAGTAACATTCATAATCTTTTTCAGGTCCAAATATTCGTTCGTCAAATAACCCACTTCTTTCAGAACGACCAGTACGATAGTTTATCGTTTCTGGCTTAGTAACTTCTCCGTAAGACCACTCTCTTATACGATCAGGAGAAGCAATCTTTAATGTTATTGAGTCGAAATCTGTT
>CAIOXR010000061.1 GCA_903862375.1 uncultured bacterium | reverse complement strand
TCACTATCTAATTTAAAACACAAAAAATAGCCACCTGAAAGTGACTATTTTTTTATTTATAATTTTATTTATAAAAAATATCTAACTAATTTTCTACTGACAAGAACCAGATGACAATGTACAAACTACGTTTGTACTTGGAGTAGTAGCATTAATTATAAACGTACTCGTGTAATCTGTAAATGTTGATGCTGTTGGAGCACCAGCACTAGCGGCATAAGCTGAACCAGTTGACAATGCAGGCCAGACTACAGTATGTCCTGATTGTGCAGCAGCAGCAACTGCTGTTGTTGCAGAAACAGGTGTTATACAGATAGTAGTACCTGCTACTGGAGTTCCAGTTTGTGTTTGGATAGCAGTACCAACCTTTACATTTACATATCCACCATCGTCAATACAAGTAGTTATTTCTGGCATAACTGAACTAATACTAGCAAGAGCTGATGCACGATTTGCCTTATTTTTAGCTGAAGACAATGATGTCAAAACTACTGATGCTAATATACCAATAATAGCGATAACGACTAACAATTCAATCAATGTAAAACCTTTATTTTTTCTCATAATTTATTTTCCGCTTTTTATGCGGATCCGCTTGTGCGGAAAATATTAATTAAAACTTATAATAATTTATTCTTCTAAAAAGAAGCGACCTTACTTTTTATATCACTATTATATCATACTCTTTTATCAAAAGCACAATAGTTTATACATGTGGATAACTTTAACAAGACTAAATTCCTCCTGCAATATTATATATAGGCATAAGTACTGAAGTAAGAAGAAGTCCTACTCCTAAACCTAGCCCTACAATCATTGCTGGTTCAATAAGAGAAACCATGGTGTCTACAGCCTCATTTACTTCTCGTCCATAAAACCTACCAAGTGTTTTTAGAATACTACCAAGGGACCCTGTCTCTTCTCCGACATGAATCATTCCTACCATGATAGCTGGTATATCACTAGAACCTGAAAATGCTATTGAAAGTGAATTACCACCTTTAATCTTTTCTGTTGCATCTTTTATTATATCTTCATAAACTCTATTCCCTACTATCACTGAAGTAAGCTCCATAGCACGAATAATCGTCACACCTGAAGATAAAAGTGTATCTAAATTATCAGCAATTCTAGAAAGGTAAAGTTTTATATATATATTCTTAAGTACAGGTATAGAAAGTTTTAATCTATCAAGATATTTAAGACCAGAAGTACTTTGGGTTAACCTATATATATAGATAACAAATAACACAAATCCAACTAAAAGATAT
This sequence comes from uncultured bacterium, assembly GCA_903862375.1. GTDB lineage: Bacteria > Patescibacteriota > Minisyncoccia > Phycocordibacterales > UBA9973 > UBA8515. Next base: position 2,088 of record CAIOXR010000061.1, on the reverse strand, counting down.
AGTCCATAATTTATGACCATATCACTAGCCATAAAAACAAGTTTTGTAGACATAGGTAATACCTGACCCGAATCTTTAATAATTGTCGCCAACCTAGGAACTATGAATAATAACATAAGAAGCATAACTACAAAAAATACTCCTATAACGAAAGCTGGATAAATCAATGCATTTTTAGTCTTTGAAGTAAGTTGATATTGACGATCCAAATACTCAGCCAAATAAGAAAATGTCTGTGTAAGTTTACCTGATTCTTCTCCTGCTTTTACCATATTTATATAAAAAAGAGAAAAAGCTTTTGGATGACGAGATAATGCTTCAGAGATAGACATACCAGACTCAATATTTGTAGAAATATTACTTAAAACTTTTACAAGAGAAGGATTTTCTGTGTTTGATGCTAGTAAATGAAAAGCTTTAAGAGCTGAAACTTGTGCCTCAAATAATGTAGATATCTGACGAGACATAATAACAACATCCTTCATTTTAATTTTTTTCTCAAAAAATGATGAACCTAGAACGCCATTCTTTTGTTCTTCTTCTTTAATAGAAGAAATTATTAAATCTCTGCGTTGCAACGTAGCAATAGCAGAGTCTTTAGATGATGCTTCAACTTGTCCGCTCTTTTTCTCTCCTGTATTTGTTATTGATTCATACTTAAATAACATATATATATTATAGCATACGCTCTAATGCTTTAGGATTAAATGAATACTGATAAGCACTTTCAAGTGTTATCTCACCTTTCTGTACTAACTCAATAAGATACCTGTTCATATCTATCATACCTTGCTCTGAAGAAGTTTCTATCACGGTATTTATTTCATGAGTTCTTTTCTCTCTTATTAGATTAGAAACCGCATTATTATTTATAAGTAATTCAAAAGCAGGAATTCTACCTCCAGTAACTCTTGGTATCAAACGTTGAGATAATATACCGAGTAGACTTGATGATAATTGTAACCTAATTTGTTCTTGCTGATTTGCTGGAAATGAATCAATAATTCTATCAATAGTCTGAGGAGCATTATTTGTATGTAACGTTGAAAGCACCAAATGGCCAGTTTCTGCCGCTGTAACTGCAGCTGAAATAGTTTCAGTATTACGCATCTCACCAATGAGAATAACATTCACATCTTCTCGAAAAGCAGACTTAAGTGCGACCGTGAAATCTTTAGTATCAAGACCAATCTCACGTTGATCTATAATAGATCTTTCTTGGGAATAAACATTCTCTATCGGATCTTCAATAGTTACAATATGGGTAGTATTCTCTTTATTAATATAATTTATCATAGTTGAAAGAGTCGTAGATTTACCTTGACCTACAGGACCAACTACTAAAAAGAAACCTTGCTTACTAAGTGCAAATGTTTTAAGAATTTGAGGAAGATTTAAATCTTCAAAACTTTTTGCTTTAGGTATAAGTCGAAGTGCTACACATATACCCCCTCTTTGGAAAAAAGCATTTCCTCTCAAATGTGACATACCTTTAAATGCGAAAGAAAAATCAACTTCTTTCTCTTCTAAAAATCTCACTGTTTTTTCTTTACCAAGAATGATATCTAGGATACTCATCATATCATCTCGATTAATAATTTCTTTGTTTGATAAAAAAACTAATTGACCATTTACACGTATAGCAGGCTTCCTTCCTACACCCAAATGTAAATCAGACCCATCTTCATGTATCAAACTAGTAAGTATTTCATCTAAATATTTATTATAATCCATATTTTAATTTTTATTATTAATTATATCTTTAACTTTTTCAATAACTTCAGAAGGAGTACTTGATGCTTTCACAATATATCCAGATGCCCCAAGAGCTTCGCCTCTTGATACATCTGACTGCTGACCTCTATTTGAAAGAATAATCTTTATCGATTCAGGAGATAATTTCTCTTCTTTCATTTTTTCAAGCAATTCAAATCCATCCATTACTGGCATTATAATATCTAAAAGTATAACATCTGGTTTCAATCCTGAACGTAATTTATCTAGCGCTAATACTGGTCCTAAAGATGCTGTAACATTAAAATTTGATTTACCAAATTTTAATGCATACATATCGAGAAGAAAAACATC
>CAIOXR010000060.1 GCA_903862375.1 uncultured bacterium | reverse complement strand
TATCCAACAAGAACTCAAAAAGCCGGATTTTTCAAAGCCGCGTTCAACTCCATGTCCGGCAACCCTGTGCCATTCTACTCACACGTCTTCAGCAACAATGTACCGCCCTTTAGCGATTCGCACGTCCACATAAACCCCACTGTTAAATCATCTACTAGTGAAGCAGTACCTGGTGCTCTTATAGTTTCTAATGAGTATCTTTCAACTAATATTAAAGATATAAAACTTTCAAAAGATCATCTAATTGAAATTACTAATAAATATAGAAAAGAATTAGGTGATTTACCTCCATTAACTGAAAACTCAAAATTAGATTTTTCATCTGAAAAAAAACTGCAAGACATGTTTATGAAGAATTATTTTGAACATATTTCACCAGATAATATTGGAGTAGGTGATTTGGGGACTCAAGTTGGATATGATTATATACTGATTGGTGAGAATTTAGCTCTTGGAAATTTCAAAAGTGATGAAGCACTTATGGACGCATGGATGGCAAGTCCTGGACATAAAGCAAATATTATGAATAAAAATTATTCTGAAATTGGTATATCAGTTGGTAAAGGTATATATAATGGTAATAGTATATGGATGGCAGTACAGCATTTTGGGTTACCTAAAAGTGCTTGCCCAATCATAGATGGAGTCTTAAAGGGTATTATTGATATAAACCAAACTAAAGTTAAAGAACTTGAAAATAACTTAATAAATAAAAAAACTAAAATAGAAAGTGGAGCGATAAACGAAGGAACAACAACAAGTGAACAAATTAATGATTACAATAATCTAGTTACTGAATATAATAAATTTATACTTGAAATTAAATCACAAATAAATAAATACAATACGGGTGTTAAAAATTTTAATACCTGTGTTGCTCGTGTTAATATATAATTATATTAATATAGGGAAGACACATTATATACTTTTTTATTCTTTATATTTTATTTGTAGTGTATTATATATTAGTGTCGTACAATATATCTTTTACGACGCATATATCAATATTCCTACAATAATATTGATATATGCGAGTTTACCCTACAAACGTCAACGCGACGCCTTTATGGCTAGCACGGCCCGTACGGCCTATACGGTGGATATATGTATCATAAGTTTGAGGTATTTCGTAGTTTATAACGTGGGTTACATCAGGTATATCAAGCCCTCTAGCTGCTACATCGGTAGCGACCATTATATTGATCTCATCATTCCTAAACTTTAAGAGAGTCCTTTGTCGGTCATTATGACGCTTGTCTCCATGTATACTGCCAGCCTTATAGCCTCTTTTAATTAATTCTACAGAAAGCTTTTCTACTGAGTGCTTCATCTCTGAGAATATCAAAACTTTTTTAAATTCATTTTCTTTATCAAGTAAATCACAAAGTATGTCTATCTTATTCATATCGCGATTCACGCGGATGACATCTTGCTCGACGTTCTTAGAAGTCTCTCTAGTTTTGACCATAACTTTTACAGGATCAGTAGCAAAACGTTCTATAAGCTTCTCTATAGGCTTAGGAAGTGTCGCTGAGAAGAAAAATCCTTGTCTGTCTATGGGAGTTTTCTCCAGTAGGAATGTGATATCATTTATAAATCCCATATCAAGCATTCTATCTGCTTCATCTAGGACGACAGAACGAGTAGTAGATAAATTTATCTCTCCGCGTTTTACAAGGTCTAGAAGTCTACCTGGTGTACCGATTACAACGTTGCATTCCCTTCTTAAATTTCTAATTTGATTAGAGATAGGTGCACCTCCGACACAAACCACTCCGAATATCTTCATACCACGTACGAAGTCGTTGAACTCTGTCTCTATCTGTATCGCAAGCTCTCTTGTAGGTGCGATAATGATAGCTGTCTCATCCCTATTATTTATTATTTTATTTATTATCGGTATTAAGAATGCTGCAGTTTTACCTGTACCTGTATCTGCTATACCGAGTATATCTCTACCATCTAAAGCATGAGATATAGACTTGTCTTGAATAGGGCTAGGATAAATATAATTCTTATTTGCAATGGCAAGCTTAAGCCTTGAATCAATTTTAAAATCAGCAAAAGTATGAGTAGGTATATATATCTCTTCTTTTTCTACAACTGTAGACTTACTGATGAATCTAGAGACATCTATCCTTTCATAAGATGATTTTCTTTTATTACTCCTACTTCCGCCACTACGACTACTACTGAAGCGACTTCCACCACTCCTACCAGAAAACCCACCACCAGATCTACTACTGTGAGGTTTATTACGACTCGAATAATTAGGGGCTCTGTTTAAGCCTTTTTGTTTTGTATTGTTATACATATTTATTTATAAGTTGGATATATATACCCGAACTACTTTGCGTGTTTCAAAATTAAAATTGAAACACTCATACACACAAGGAGTTTTTCAATATAGATTTATAATATCACCTATCCCCTATCTTGTCAATAAGAAAAATAATCAAATTAATCAGCATAAAACACCAATACAGTTTTGTACTGGTGTTTTATAAAAAAAAAATTATAATGTTTTAATTTCTGTATCTAAAGCATTCAAATCTTTATCAATACTAGAATTTACATCAATATTGTTTAAATCTTTTTTTATTGAACTTGATGTATCAATTTTAGGTTGAACTTTTATTCTTCTAAAACTACTCAATGGGATACTTATTTTTCTATCTGCATCATTTTTTTTGCTTGAACTCCAAGCTATTGAGAATGCAGTAATAGCTACTATTATTATAATTCCATACAAAAAATTTTTATTCATATATTTAATTAATTATTTGTTTTAGTTATATCATCGACTTTTGTTGTTTCTATTGGTGTAGTAGATTGTCCCACATTATCAATATTAGGAGTTTGTGTAAGAGTTACAGCTACATTTTTTACTTCTTCATGAACTGCTTTTACTTTATCACTAAGTACTTTAATGTCAGTATTAAATGATTCTTTTACTTTACTCATTTCTGTCTGCAAAGTTAGATCGGTAGTAATATTTGCAGTATATATTTTTGTAGATTGTGCAAGAATCAACGCTTTGACTTCAGCAACTGAAGCTTTAGCTCTTGTTACTGATAAAAGTGTAGTAGACACATCTAAGCCTCTTGTTGCACCATCATTTGCGCGAGCTTCAATTTTTAATAAACTTTCATTTATTTGATCTGTAAGATTATTAAGTCTTTCAACAGCTTTAGTATTTAATTCTGCTACTTTAGTAACTATATTTACAACTTTTTGTTTTTTCTTTTCATCTTTTATCTTTGTCAGATCATTGGTCAATTTTACTTTTGCAGTTTCTATTTTAGTTTTTAATGCTTCTTTTTTAACTTCCATTTCCTTTTTAAATTCTAACTTTTTTGTTTCTATAGTATTCTTAAGTTCTTGTCTTTTTGCATCAAGTTCAACCTTATTAGTTTCTTTATCCATCTTAATAGTATTTTGAACTTCTAATTTTTTATCTTTTAATTCCTGACGAATAGAACCTAATTTTTCTTTAAATTGTCTGCTGTTATCAAGTTTTAAATTGGTAATAGGTGTATTTTGTGTAGTATCAGTCACTATTGAATCTTCAGCGTAAACGACAGAAGACACAAGTAATATACTAACAAAAATTAATGATATATATATTTTC
>CAIOXR010000059.1 GCA_903862375.1 uncultured bacterium | reverse complement strand
TATAGGTATGAATAAATTTGTTTTAAGTATGAAAGAAGGTCAAGTAAAAAGTTCTTCTCAAAAGAGAATATACTCAATTGTTGGAGAAATTCTAATACCAGAAAATGATTTAACTAGCATTAAGATTAATGATGTTGATGATATAAAAAAATATGCAAAATCATTCAAAGTCACACCAAGTATGTTGGTTATGAGATTAAAAGAATCAAATTTCATGAGTAGGGATACTGCTAATTTATATTTAAATATTTTATACAAAGAAATTAAAGAGATTGAATCAAAGAAAAAATACTATAACAACACAAAGCCCGTTAATGGTTTTGGTAAATATAATGGTGAGAGATTTTCTCATGAAGTTGTTATTGCTCATAAAGCAAGAAAAGTTTCTTTAATTGAAGCTAAGAATATTTTGTTTAGAAAAGGAAAGATGAATAATACTTTATTTAATGAATATATAAATAAATTCAAATAATATATGAAATATTTACTAGATACAAATATTATATTCAGTCTTCTAAATAAGCAGATTCCAAAAACTTCTTCTTTCTGTACAACAGAGGATGTTTTAGAAGAATGTGAAGACCACAAAGATAGAACGCCAAAGATAAAAGCATTAGGAATAGAGATTTTAGAAATAAAGAAAAAACATTTAGAAAAGCTTAAAGAAGTATTATCTGAACATGGTGATAACTTTGATTTAATTAGATTGTATTCCGGAAAAGGTAAAGCAGATGTAGGAATACTCTCGTATATTTTAGCCGAGAGAGACCATTGCGATACTCTTTTCCCTGAAGAATATACTTTAATTACCAAAGATAAACCTTTAACTGATATTGCAAAAATTTATGGAATTAAATGCTCATCAAAATTACCCTAGTTTAGACCTGTTGATATATTGATTACACAAATTTCTTAATTTAAAACTAAAGTGATTTATTTCTGAAACACAAACAAATGTTCATGCATTATCAATAAGAAATTTGATTCTTTTGATTTATTTACCCAAAATCCTGTTGCCTTGCAATTAAATTGTCTTTTTATTATATCCTCCTTAAGTTTAAATCCAACTTTTAAAAACCTCTCCATAACCTTAAAAGCAAGGGGCTGATACATTTTGTTTCTCCTAGTATCTCCCATTAGGATGGCACAATATTTTCCAGGTTTTAAAACTCTGTATAATTCTTTTGATACTTTTTCTATTTCATCTACAAAGGTGTCTATATCATGAATATTTGATAAATCATCTTTTAATTTACCTTCACTGTATTTAATAATATCTGCATATGGTGGATGAGTTAGAACAAAATCAATTTCATTATCTTTAATAAAACTCATATCCCTTGCATCACATTTTACAACTCTTTGTTTTGCTTTGTTATCTACATCGAATTCTAAAGATTTTTTAGTTCTCTCAAGGGCTTCCTCGTTAACATCTATACAAGTAATATGCCTGTTGAGTATCTTTGCTTCAATGGCAGTTGTACCTCCTCCTATCATACAATCTAGTAAGTGATCTTTCTCACTTGAATAACGTAGTATTAAATTCCTAACAACTTCTGGTGACCAATTACCTCGCCAATCAGATTTATGAGTAGCCCAATTACCACGTCTAGGAAAAGCCCAAACTGTAGTACATTCCATCTCAAAATTATCTGGATGAAGTTTTAATTCTTCTTTTTTCATTACCAATTAAGTTCTTTTAATACACCTCTTTCTAAAGAAGTTAAATTAAAAATATAATCATTATGATTATAAACTTCTTCTAATGGTCTATTAATGGAATGCCACCCTAGGCCATCTGTGACCCAAATAAAATCTATATTTTGATTTTTAAGTTCGGTATATAAGGATTTAAATTCTCCACAAACAGCTTTAAGTTTGGAGCCTGGTCCATTGTAGAAATTAGTTTCTATTAATTTTAGATTTTTTGTTTTTGGATTGAAAATAGCAAAATCAAAACTTCTTTCAGATTTATCAACCATAACTATCATATTCCATTTTGCTTTGATTTCTGTAGACCTAGCTTGAGCAATATATTCAAAACCTTTTTCTTTACAGAAATCAGAGACAAAGGCTTCAACAATGGATTCCATTAATTGACCTCCTCTATTTTTTCTACCATTACTATCTAATCCGACTTCAACACCAATTGTATAATCAACTAAATTCTTTATCTTTTTATCTTTAAAAAGTTTTATTATTCCTGATTTTTCAAAGAATTCATAATATTCTTCTACACTTTTATCTTTCTTTGAAAAATTAAAAAACTGAGAAGTCTTATCTTCCTTATCATATATTTCTAATTCTTTTTCACGAACAGCGAGAAGAACAGGAAATGCTTTTACTATATCTGGATTGCTTGAATAAAGTCTTATAAATTCTTCTTTTAAATCATCTTTACCAAGTAAATAATTAAGTTTATTTAAAATAATTTCGATTTCAGAACTATTGGAAAAAACCTTATTCCAATTAACAAAATAATCCCAAGTTTTAATCGAGTTTTTAAGGGTTGATATAAAATTATTAAAATCTTTTTTCATCTAATAGTTAGTTACTAATACTTCTGTAATTTTCCCTCTCTTAGAAGCATCTGAATTAATCATGCGACCTGCATATACTTTATTTACTCGTACTAATTTACCTTTTATCTTTATTTCTGAATAAATTTTATTTATAAACGGAGTATCAGAATTTGATAACATCACAAAACAACCTCGTTTGGTTAATTCTGTAAAAGTATCACGAAGTTCCATTTGTTCTTTCTCAAGAAAAGCTTCTTTTGTATAAGAAGTGAATGATGATGTTTTATTTATAGGATAATAAGGAGGATCAAAATACACAAAGTCTCCTTTTTTTGCTTTCTTTAAAACTTCTTTGTAATCTTGTTTTTTTACTTCAACATATTTTAAAGCTTTTGATATTTTTCTTAAATTAATTTCATCACAAATTAAAGGATTCTTATTTCCAGCAAATGGAACATTAAATCCTCCGTGAGAATTAACTCTATACAAGCCATTAAAACAAGTTCTATTTAAATAAATAAAGCGAGAAGCTATTTCTACATCTGATAGTTTATTTATATCCTTAGCCCTTATCTTTAAGAAGTATTCTTTTGTGTTTTGATGTTTCTTAAGAGATTTAATTAAAGATTCAGCATCATTTTTTATTACATTATAAGTAACAACAAGTTCATTGTTCATATCAGATAAAAATGCTTTCTTTGGAAGTAGATCAAAGAATACGGCTCCACCTCCTACAAACGGCTCAAAGTATCTTCCAGTTTTTGGATCAAACTTTTCTGGAGGATATAAATTCATTAATTTAAATTGTTCTAGAAGTTGACGTTTACCCCCAACCCATTTAACGAATGGCTTTGGTTTTTCTTTAATAGAAAACTCAATATCTTCAAATGAGAGATTTTTTGTTTCAGAAAAAGAATATATAACATTTTTTGCATAAATGTGATTTAAATTAAATCTTCCTTGTATTTCTTTAACAAATTTTGTCGGTGCCATATACCTCCATTATGTCATAATATACTGTATTTTTCAATTTAAATTAGCCTATCTAAAGCCAGGTTGAGCAGATTGCAAAACTTCAATATAATGCTTATTCCCATCTATATAATCCCTTATTGTTAATAAAAGATTATTAAACATGTACGCTTCTGGTGTGGCCTTTTCATTTTTACAAAAAAGTTCAATTAGTGTTGCTACATAATCTAAAGATAGAGTGTATGGTTGTTCTATGTGGGTATATCTTGCCATTATTTCTTCAACTGTCTCTAATTGGTAAGTATTTCTTTGTTCCACTGATTCAAAAGGAAGTGTTCTTTGGTAGAAATCAATATAGTATTGTACAATCTCTCTTACCTCTGTTCTATATTGAGGAATTTTTAACAACAGATCTACGATCCAGAAAGTATGTGTTGGTGTTATCGCTCTTTTTTCTTCTCCTGGTACTAAAATTTTTACTACAAAATCAAGATCTGGTCTTGCTCCTCTTTCTCCTTGGAATAAACCAACAATTGTATTGTCTCTCATTCTATATGTTTTAAAAGCAGTCATTCTTGGATTTAGCTGATGAAGACTGCTGTCATGATAATATTTTAAGTTATAAATTGGTGGCATAAAATTATTATAGCAATTATCAGAACTGTTGATAACTCGACTACACAAATCTCTAACACTAAGCTAGTATACACAGACCTTACAAAATAAGGTATAATTCATTTACAAGTTAATAAGAACGACCTAACCCCTTAATATTATTAAGGATATGGTCAACGAATCCGTCCAAAGTAAAGAACTCCTAGTCAGGGTTCACTTTGGACGGTCATATCTCGAAAGGGGTATGTGCACTCCCTACGGGGTTTGCAGACCTGGCTGGGAGCTTTTTGCTACCCAACCAAATCAAAAAACCGTCCAAAGTTTTATGAAAAATAAAATAAATGACTTACTTGTATTTTCGGTATTAATTTTTACATCGGTATATTTTTTAGTTCCTAATATAACTTTTGCTACTAGTGGAGCTTGTTCTTCTCACGGAGGAGTTAACTGTTCTCTGAGTAATAGTTATAAGTCTGTGGTTTGTAATGATGGTAATTCTGATGGCTTAACTTCATACTCTGATCTTCAGGAATGTAAAACTACTACCACCTGTGATAATGGACAAGTTATAGCATTCTCAGCAAGTCGAGGATTGTCAGGTAGCTCATTCGGTCAGTCTGCTTATAGTAATTGTGAATCAATAAATAACACACAAATTTCAAATTCTATTACCAATCCTCCTGTTACTCCGACTACCACATATGTTCCAGGTAATACTTCTGTTATAAGTAACTGGGATGACCTGAATGTTAATATTGAAATGGGTAAATATTGTAAAGATAAGTATGGGTTTAATAGTAAATACAATTTTGCAAAAAATGTTTGTGAATGCAAGGATGGGTTTTTATTTGATAGCAATAAAATGTGTGTACCAAGTAAGGAAGTTATAAAAACACTCTTTCAAAAGTATTTAGCTACAAATTTAGATAAGATGCCTGAGTACAAAGATGTTATTGATGTAGATACTATAGTTAATATGGCTTATGAATCCAAGAATTACAATAAAACTTTTAAACAACTAATCGTTGAAGCATATTCAGATAAAATAAAAATAATAGAGAAAGTAATTCCCGAAGATAATACTAATAAAGTAATAACTCTTACCTCTAACAAAAATGATACATATCAAAAATCATTACCCAGTAAGTTTATTTCAACTGAACCAACTCCTACAACTTCCTCAGAATCACTAAAAATTGTCTCAAACATCCCTGAAGTTCAATTAGAACCCGAAGTGAAGAAAACAAGCTTTCTTAGTGTTATAACAAATAAAACTGTTAATGGTCTACAAAACTTGTTCACTTCTTTCAGGAATATTTTTACTCACAAAAATTTAGGTAGATAATTATATGAACAAAAAAGACACACCACTGTATAGATTGTTTAAAGTTATATATTTTATGTTAGGGATTCCATTTTGGATTGGAGTAATTTTCTTTATATATACTTCTTTTGTAGATGGTCTTTCTTATGAATTTTTACTAATTCTTATTATTTATCTTGTCATTATTGGTGGGCTAAAATTTTTAGTGAAATATATTATGCTTGGATCAGAAAAATAACTTATTTCGTCTCAGAAAAGAGTCTCTCCAACTTTTTTAATTCTTCAGGAGAAAGAGATGCATAAACATTTGGTTTGTATTTATTATTTTTTGGATCAGCATTCGGATTTATATATTCAGTTCTCACTGGTCTAAATACAGGATCGTTATGCTCCAGCCAAAATCTAATTGCATTAAAGTTTTCTGCTTTAATCATTTTAATTAATGTTGCTTTCGCAAGATCATTAATGTTTTCTCTTCCTTGAGTTAATACAGTAAAGATTTCCTCTCTAAATTTTATATCATCCCTATACCACCTATAATAGGTGGCCCTCGCGATTCCAACTTTTTTACAGGCGAAAGAGACCAAAGGAGTTTCTCTGAGATACTCGGTGAATTTTGATTTTTCATGAATCTTACTCATAGAGTCTAGTTAATTTTTACTCGCTTCTTTCCAGTTAACTTTTCCCAGCGATGGAGTATCACTTCTGCATAAACTGGTGATTTTTCCATAATGAAGCATCGACGCTTAAGTTTAGTTGAAGCAATAAGAGTTGACCCCGAACCACCAAATGGTTCAAGAACGAGTTGGTCGCGCTTTGTGAGAACTTTGATATATGGAATCAATATTTCGATCGGCTTAGTACCGAAGATGACACCCTGACCAGAAGACTTTTCGTCTGATGCGTTGAATTCAATAAAATCAGTTGGACAGTACTTTGAACCTTTCTGATATCCCTCCCAGTGAGGACGACCAGTAATAGCAAAAAGTGCTGTCTCATATTCATTCTGAACTAATTCTTCATCTTCAAATTCAACATCTGGTGTTCTATCTTCAGTTGAAGTACCAACCATTGCAATATCGTACTTTGAGAAGAACTTATGTTGTCCTGCATATCCTTGATTACGATTCGGTAAATGCCATACGAGCATATTTTTAACTTTCCAATGCGCTTCCATAGCTGACCAGATAGTTCTAATATTCTTCCAATTCTCGTAAATAATTATTGAGAAGTTCTCAGATTGTACTTTTGTTACGTTTGCCATCCATAGCTCTGAAAAGTTGTCAGGTAATACATCAGTCTCTAAATATCTTCGATTCTTTTTTGAACCAAATCCTGTTACTGCTTCACCATTTTTCTTTGTCTTACCATGAAGGTAATCGAGGATATATGGCGGATCAGTCATTACCATGTCTACCTTGTTCTCATCACATAGTTTGAGCATATCTTCTTCAATGGTTGAATCTCCGCACATGAGGCGTGAGCCATCGAGGTCATACACATCACCCTTAGTTACGGTGATGTTTTCAATACCTACTTTTGCTAATTCTTTTTTTAGATCAAATTGTTCCTCGTTGAGGTCTTCATCAAATACTTTATCAAGCTCGACTGAATCAAAACCCATGTCTTTAAGAAAAGATTCATCAAACTGAGCAAGTAATTCGAGATCGAATTCTCCTTGATTTTTATTGAGGCGAATTACTAATTCTTTTTCGCGCTCAATATCAGGAATATTAATGTAAATCACAGGAACTTCGGTATATCCGAGTTCACCTAAAACAGTGAACCTGAAGTGTCCTCCAAGAATTACATTTTTACGATCTTCTGCACCGTTTACAATTATTGGGTCGACCACACCAAACCTAGTAATACTATCCTTCAAATCCTGCTTTTGAGTATCATTCCATTTTCGTGGGTTGTACTCAGTTAGTTTAAGATCAACAAGTGGTACTTGTATGATCTCTAAAGTTTGTTTTTCTGACATAACTTTTTGTATTAACTACTACTTATTAATACATTGAAAAGCAAAACACCCTTGATAGGGTGTTTGTTATGTGTGGAGTTAAAAACTTCACTGACATAACAAACAATAAGCCGATTAGGCTGTTGCTCATTAGTTCAGTGAAATCTTTAAACTTAATATCATATTCTCTTAATTAAAAGAGGGTGCATCGATTTAACAGTTTAAAAAAGTACCTGTCACTTATTTCTAAGTGTGAGTTATGCAAGATATTTTATTTCTGCTATGCCCAGATGATAAAAGATTTTTACAAACTCAAGTATATTCTAATTTTTCAATGTTGCACTTATAAGGGTTCGAAACCTTAAGTACATATAAAGTATATTAGATGTAAAAAATAAATCAATCCCCCCTAGGGGGGTTATAATATGAAATCATAATTTGGTATAATTAAAATATTATGTTTTGCACGAGTTGTGGAAACAAAACTAATACAGAAGATAACTTCTGCGGAAATTGCGGTAAGGCAATTAAGCATGTTAGTGTCTCAGAAGTAGAAAAACCATCTCCAAAAATAGAACCAAGACCTACTCCTCCAATACACAAAGAACCAGAATATGTACCACCACCTATTCAACACTCTCGCCGTAACAGCCAAGATGATGCAAAAGCTGAAAAGAAAAAGGAAGAACATAAAGAAGAGTTGAGAAAGATATTAGAAAAAGAACGGGGTCGGGAAATCACCGACCATGAACTCTTTGAGGCAAATCTTTGGCTTACGAACTACGCAAAGATTGTGTATGATTGTGCTCAGACAGAATTCCAGCGAAAGAAAAAATTGGAAGAAAATCCAAAAGGTTTTCATCTTGAAGGCAAAGGATACACTTGTTGTATTTGTCATAACTCTGTTTCCGATGAACAGACATGGTATGACGAGAACGGTATCAAATGTTTAATCTGCCAAGATGCGTTAGATAAAAATATAATTCCATCCTCAGTGACAAGTGATCACGAAAGTTGGTATTCTATGTCTGATTTTGAAAGTAGTTTTTTTATGAAACCAAATGCAGTTAGAAGATTTGTAAAAGAAGGTCTCTTAAAACCACGAATTATCAAAAACACTTCAGACCGTACTCACTATCAGTTATTTCTTATAGAAGATCATGAAGGTATTTTGCCTCCTAAAGAAGCAACGAAATGGCCACTGGTTAAATTTAAGAAAGATGGTAAGGATTGGTACCATTCAGAACCTTGGTTTGCACATAAAGATCCCAAAGAAGTTTTAGGGGGATATAAAATACTTGAGTATATGTCAACGATGAAAGAAAACGAGATCAAGCAGTCATATCCTGATTTAAGTTTTCAATTGCACGAAGGATCAAAGGATATATTAAAAGTTGATTGTATTGAAGAAAAAACCGACGAGACTGTAGAAGAAGAGATCAAAAGTGAGCCAGAAAAAGAATAATGGCTCCAGGTGTCTCATTTGTCTCATTTTTGGTAAATAAGCTATATTTTGTAACAAACACTATGAAAATGTAAAAGATTTGTATAGACTAATAAAATCATGAATTCAAGCACGACACCACCCTTAGGCCCCGATTTCATCAACCAGGTTCTCTTACTTATTCCAAGGGCAATAGTAAATGATTTTGTTTTGGCTTTTTCATTTGTAAAAGAATTAATATTTGAGCATATATTATTTATAATCATTTCCTTTTTCGCCATTGTACTTTTTGCATTTTTGGAATATATATTTACTGGTAGATGGGCTTTGTTGGGGAGTGTATTTTACAATTCTCTTAAATATGTAATCTTATTTTTTACTGCTTTAATATTCGGAGCAGGAATATTCGCTAGTGATTGGTTTGATATAGTCTTAGCTATACTTGGTGGTTTTTGTTACTTAATAGTAAGACTAATACTCAAGAAGCTCAATATTCTTTAATAATTGAGTCTGACTCACAGTCCTAGTTTATAGTCCTCTAAATGTGTTAGAATACCCTTACAAGGGTTGAACTCGTGGGTACTGAACTCACATGGCCCGCAGAGTCGTGATAGCACGAGATACATAGTTTGTAAGTGTTTTTGAAGAGCCAAAAATTGACCCACTTGAGATACTAGAACTATTATATAAAGTTCATTAAAAATAGCGACGATTGTCGCTATTTTTAATTATTTTCATTTTTTGAAACAAATTCTTTAAATTGTTCAATATCTTTTTGAGAACCTAAAATATGTGTATTCTTTGACTCAAATACCACATACCAACTTTTATTACCAACTTTTTGTTTACCAAATAAATCATGTTCATCGATAGCGATTATTCCATCTAATCCTGAATTTTTTAAAATATTAATATCTGCTTCTTTTAACTGCCCTATAAAACCAACATGTAACTTAAGTCTAAAACTAAATCATTATTTTCATTCCAAATTCCATGATGTTTAAACTCTTGTGGTTTTGTAAGTTGCAAAATGTTGTTAGGTAATATTTTATATTTCCAACCTAATTTATTCCAATTTTCTTTGTTTTCTTGAATTGTTTTATTTATTTCATCTTCAAAACTAAAAGGTAAGTTATCTGTATTTTCTTTGTCAATTCTACCTTCTCTTGAGATCCCTAAATTTTTAACATTAATAACAAGAGGAATTACATCGTATTTACCCTTACCAGTACCAGCTGTTTCAGCATCTTCTATGGAAGAAGTTGCAAAGATAGCACCATGCGAATAATCATATTCTTTTGATTTGCGTTTTTCGTCAAAACTATTATTAATCACTTCTTGTTTATCTGTAGTCCCGTGCCATACAATGTCTTTTATTTTACTATCAGGGAAAATACTTTCTATATATTTAGAATAAAGCATTTCTGCTTGTTGTTTTTGACTTTCAGTAATTTCACCACTTTTAATTCTATTTGATATAATCCAGCTCTTAAAGTAATTTTTATTTATTACACTCTCATTCTCACTTGTTAAAATTTCTTTTTTGTCAGCCAGTTCAATAGGCAATTGAACCTCTCCTTTTGACATTTCTATGTTACTTTTTGTAATATTATTTAAACCATCATAAAGAGATTTTGGTATGTCAATTTTATAAGCCTTTCGGTCTTTCACATTGAAACATATCTTAGGAGCTCTTTTTTGTTAGGATAAAACCATGTTCCAGCATTACCTTTTTGGAAAGGAAGTAATTTATCCCTATCAACAGTTTCACCCTCTGCTCTATATAGAGTAATATAACCACTATTTTCTGATACTGAAAAATCAACAAACCTCAAGGCTTCATAGGCGATATTTACTAATTCAGGACTAAGTTTAAAAACTTCTTGTACATTCTTCTCTTGTTCTGAAAATAAAAACTGTTCAACATTTTGCTCTGTTTTATTTAATCTTTCTTCTACAATAGGTTTTATTGGGGATCCTTCCATAAGATGCATTTTAACATTTTCTTATTATTTTTTCTATTAATCTCTTAAAATTGAAATTTCTTTGTTTTTGAGTAAAATCTTACCCCTCAAACATCCTAATAATTCTCTCTTCTCAACGTCACTTCCTTCCTTGGGTATTTACT
>CAIOXR010000058.1 GCA_903862375.1 uncultured bacterium | reverse complement strand
AATTAAGAATTAAGAATTAATATATTAAATAAGTAATTTTATGGATTTCAAGAAACTATTTCCAAGAGATTTATATCATAGTTATGTGATTGAAGGTGATCCAGAATTACTTCCATATTCTTTGCGCGTATTTTTAGAAGATAAAGGAGAGATAAATACTCAGAGTCCTGACCTTATACTAAATACTTATGATTCATTTACTATAAATGATAGCCCTAAAATTAAAGATTGGCACCAGAATAAACCCATAGATGGTAAAAAGAAAATTTGTATAATCGGTACTAAGTTTATAAATAGAGAAGCAGAGCAAAGCTTACTGAAAATAATTGAAGAGCCGACTGTCGATACTCACTTTTTTATAATCATTCCTGATTCATCACTACTTTCTCTCACTATACTTTCTAGAGTCCAACTTATAAAAAGTAATTGTGACGATGAATCAGAAAGTATTAATGCAGAGGAATTTATAAAATTATCGAAAAGTGATCGTATTGAGAAAATTGCAAGTATAATAAAAGAATTTAAAGATAACGAAAATAGTGGAGGCTTAAGGAATAAAGCAATATTATTAATAAATGCAATTGAGAGAATTATATATAGTAAATGGAAGTCAGATATAGATAATGAAGATTACAAATTCATCCTAAGTGAATTTAAGAATTGTAGAGATTATCTAAGTTTACCTGGAGCTTCTGTTAAAATGATTTTGGAGCATATTGCACTTATGATATAATAATCCTATGTCATTAATAACAATAAATGAAGCATCAAAATGGGCATCAGATTTTTTAAATAAAGAAGTATTACCAACAAATATTTCTTATCTTGTTCAGTATGGAAAAGTTAAAAAATATGAAGAAAATAATTCTTTAATGATAAATTTAGATGATTTAAAAAAATATTATGATTCATATAGTGGTAACCGTGAATCTATTTGGAAGAAGAATTTAGGAAATGATTTAAATTGGACACTTTCATTTGATAATTTAAGAGAAGTTGATACTACAAAACATGTACACAGGCTTCATCCATATAAAGGTAAGTATATTCCACAATTAGTTGAATATTTTATTGATAATCATCTTGATGATTTTAAAAAAGAAGTATATTTTAAAAAAGGAGATATTATTCTTGATCCGTTTTTAGGTTCAGGTACAACAATCATTCAATCTATTGAAACTGGTATCCATTCTGTTGGTATAGATGTTTCTGAATTTAATTGTATGATTTCTAGTTGTAAAGCAACTCATTATGATGATGAATATTTACAAAAGGCTATTAAAAGATTAATGAATGCTCTTGATACTTTTGAATATGATAATAAAATTCAGAAATTTGAAACCGAACTTTTAATTGAGCTTTCTAAATTCAATACAGAACATTTTCCTGCTTATGATTATAAATATAAAATTAATCAAGGAAGATTTAATGAAAAAGATTTTGCAGTTGAAAAAGAAAAAGAATTTTTGCCAATTTATCAAAAATTACTTAAAAAATATTCAATTATTATTAAACAAAATAAATCTGATTCATTTCTTGATATTTGGTTTATGAATAATGTTCGCTTAGAAATTAATCATGTATTTGAAATAATAAAGCAAGAAAAAGATATTAAAACACGAAAAATTCTTGCTCTTATTTTAAGCCGAACAATAAGATCATGCCGTGCTACAACACATAGTGACTTGGCAACATTAAAAGATCCACAACTTACAACTTATTATTGTTATAAACATAAAAAAATATGTAAACCACTTTTTTCTATAAGAACAATGCTTAATCGTTATGCATCTGATACGTTAAATCGTATACGTGAATTTAATAAATTACGTAAACCAGTTCATTATTCAGTAATTACAGGTGATTCAAGGGTTGTTGATATTTTTGAAAAAATTAAAAATATAAATCCCGATTTTTATACAATTTTACAGAAACAAAAAATAGCTGGAATTTTTTGTTCACCTCCTTATGTAGGTCAAATTGATTATCATGAACAGCATGCTTATGCATATGATTTACTTGGATTTAAAAGAAAAGACGAGCTAGAAATAGGTCCATTATATAAGGGACAAGGAATAGATGCGCGACGATCTTATATAGAAGGAATAGTAAATGTGTTGAACAATTGCAAGAAATACTTTAAAAAAGACTACGATGTGTTTCTTGTCGCTAATGATAAGTACAATTTGTATCCAGAAATTGCTAAAAAATCAGGAATGAAAATCGTTAATCAATTTAAAAGACCAGTTTTAAACAGAACGGAAAGAGATCGAAATCCGTATTCTGAAATTATTTTTCATTTTAAGTCAATATAATTTATGTCATTATCTAAAGATCAAATAAAAAAAGTTGAAGATGTATTAAAAGCTAGTTTACGTAATAAGTTTCAAAATTATAATCCAGAACCTGCATCAATGCCTTTTCACACTAGATTATTGGGTAAAGATAGACTTGCATTGTATTCATTTATTCATTCTTTAAATACAAACTTTGGTACAAGTATTTTTGAACCAGTAGGTCTTGCTTTGGCGCAAAAAAGTTTTAAGCTTGCAACTTCACAAGCAACTGCTGGAGATAAGATTAGTAGTGAAGCACAAAAAGAAATTCAAAAAATTATTGACAGTCTTAATACCGGAACATGTTTACCACAGAAAAAAAATGAAGTTGAGAGATTAAGAAAAGTTTGTCAAAAAGGACAAATGATAAATGTTAGACCAACAAAAGTTGACTTAATGTTTGAATCAAAAGATGGTGCATATTTTTTATTTGATATTAAAACAGCTAAACCTAATGCTGGTGGTTTTAAGGAATTTAAACGTACACTTTTGGAATGGGTTGCTGTAATTTTAGCAAAAAATCCTAATGCAGAAGTAAATACATATATTGCTATCCCATATAACCCTTATGAGCCAGAGCCATATACTCGTTGGACAATGAGAGGAATGCTTGATTTAGAAAATGAACTTAAGGTTGCAGATGAGTTTTGGGATTTTCTTGGTGGAAAAAATACATATAATGATTTGCTTGATTGTTTTGAAAGAGTAGGTATTGAATTAAGACAAGAAATTGATAAATATTTTAAAAGATTTAATAATAAATAAATATATGGCATACAATACAACAAATTTTAAAAGTGAGTTAAAAAAAGTAGAAGAGTGGTTAAGCAAAGAGTATGGGTCTGTACACACGGGGAGAGCAACTCCTATGATTCTTGATTCTATAAATGTAGAGAGTTATGGAACATATATGCCCATAAAGAATGTCGCAAGTGTATCTATAGAAGATTCTAAGACATTACGCATTTCTCCTTGGGATAAAAGTCAAATAAAAGGAATAGAGAGTGCGATAGCTTCTGCTAACTTAGGTCTTTCTATTGTTTCAGATAGTGATGGAGTTCGTGCGATTTTCCCTATGCTTACGACTGAGAATCGATCTAAGCTTGTAAAAATATTGAAAGAAAAGTTAGAAGATGCACGTATAAGTGTCAGACAAGAAAGACAAGTAGAGATAGAGAATATAAGCGACCTTCCAGAGGATGAAGCTAAAAGAGCTAAAGAAGAAATACAAAAGGCGGTAGATGAAGCAAATCAAAACCTTGAGGCAATTTTCAGTAAAAAAGAAACTGATTTGATGAATAATTAACTGGTTATTTAGCTAAGAAATATTAAATATTGTTTATAAAAATACATTTGAGAAATCAAATGTATTTTTAATTTTTAAAACTATAAATTTATGCTATGATACTTACATGTCAATTATAATTTTTATTGTTATTTTATTAGTACTTGTAGTTTCTCATGAATTTGGGCATTTTATAGTTGCTAAAAAATCAGGAATACGGGTAGATGAATTTTCTTTTGGTTTTCCTCCTAAAATTTATGGAAAGAAGATAGGTGAGACTACATATAATTTGAATGTTATTCCTTTTGGTGGTTATGTAAAGATTTATGGACAAGGAAGTGATGACTTCCCAGGGCAGAATGGAGAAGAAGTTAAAGATATTAAAGACCCAAGAAGTTTTACAAGTAAATCTAGATATATACAGGTAGGTGTATTAGTCGCTGGGGTTGTAATGAATTTTCTAGTCGCTTGGTTACTTCTTTCTGTTGGGTATATGTCTGGTCTTCCTTCTTCTGTTGGAATGTCTCCTAAAGGGACAGTGATAAATAATCAAGCTATAACTATTACAAGTGTTATAAAGGGAAGTCCTGCAGAACAAGTAGGATTAAAAGTTGGAGATAAACTTATAAAATTATCAGTTGAGAAAGATTATACTGAAACTACCTCAGCAGAAAGTGTTCAATACTTTATCAAAAAACATGGTACTGAATCAATAAAAATAAATTATGAAAGGGGCCCAGAGGCAAAAGAGTTGACTATAATTCCTATAAAGAACAAAGAAGGAAATTCTGCTATAGGTATAGCGATGGATAACATAGGTAAACTTAAGCTTCCTATTCATAGAGCTATTTGGGAAGGTTTAAAACTTACTTCAAATTTGACCATAGGTACTTTTGAAGGATTTTATAAGCTCATAAGTCAAGCTGTAGTTGGTAAGGGTGATATGTCTGCAATGACTGGACCTATAGGTATAGTAGGAGTAGTGGGAGACGCAGCAAAGTTTGGATTTATATATTTACTTTCATTTACTGCTCTTATTTCTGTGAATTTAGCTGTTATAAATTTGTTACCATTCCCAGCATTAGATGGTGGAAGAATATTGTTTATATTGATAGAGAAGATTAAAGGTTCACCTATAAATCCAAAAGTAGCAAATACTGTGAACTTGATAGGTTTCAGTTTGCTTATGCTTCTAATGATATTTATCACTTACCATGATATACTTAAACTGTTATAAATAATATTTATTGTTTTATGGATAAAGCATTATTAGTTATTGATATGCAAGAAGGTTTTAGATTCCCTGAAACAGAATTAATTCTTCCAAATTTACTAAATGTAGTCAATAAATTTGATGGGCAAATATTATTTTCACAATTTGTGGATGAACCAAATTCAATGTTTGAAAGGAGACTTTCTTGGACTACTTTTCAAGATATAAATAAACAAAAATTACTTAGAGAAATTGAAAGTAAAGTCAAAAATATATTCTCTCACAAAACTTATAATCCAATAACAAAACAATTATTAGATTATATATCTGAGAATAATATCAAGACTGTATACTTATCTGGAATATATACAGATGTCTCTGTCCTCGTATCAGCGATGTTATTGTTTGATAATAATACTGAAGTTTATGTTTTAGAAGATTGCTGTAATTCAGTTCATAAATCTCAAACAAATAACATACACATCTCTGCAATTGAAAGCTTATCCCACATAATAGGAAAAACTCATATAGTAAATAGTAGCCAGGTAATTTAATATTGCAGATTTATTGTAATATTTGAGATATTTTATGATATTAATCAAATAATTGTTGAAATAGGGGGAATTTTAGTTTACAAATCAAAAAAAGTATGATACAGTATAAGAGTAACGCCTTTGGGCGATTTTATTTTTCACCCTTTTGGGACAACTATTAAATATGAAATTAAATGAAATAAGAAATATAGCGATAATAGCACACGTTGACCACGGTAAAACAACACTTACAGACCAGCTTATGAAGCAGTGTGGTATGGTAGCAGACGGAGTGACAATGGATTCAAATGCTTTAGAGCTTGAACGTGGTATTACTATATATTCGAAGAATACTTCTGTAAATTATAAAGGTACTAAAATAAACATTGTGGATACACCAGGCCACGCGGATTTTGGCTCTGAAGTTGAACGAGTATTAAGAGCTATCGACTCAGTTCTACTACTTGTAGATGCACAAGAAGGACCAATGCCACAGACTAGATTCGTTTTGAAAAAGTCTCTAGAGTTAGGACTTAAGCCTATCGTAGTTATAAATAAAATTGATAAACCAGCTGCAAATCCAGAAAGAGTACACGAAGAAGTCTTAGAATTATTCATGGAGCTTGGTGCTACTGATGAACAAATTGATTTCAAAACTATATATGCTATCGGTAGAGAAGGTAAAGCATTTCTTAAAATTGGTGATGATTCAAAAGATTTAACTCCACTTTTAGATTTGATTCTTTCGGATGTAAAAGAAGCTTCAACAGATGAAGATTTACCTTTTCAGGCTCAAGTATTTAATCTTGGTTATGATAACTTTTTAGGCCGTTTGGCTATTGTACGTGTATATGCAGGGTCTATTAAAACTGGATCACAAATTATTGTAAAGAATGCAAATGGTACAACTAGAAATGCTCGTATAACAAAAATATTTACTTTCGAAGGTATTGCTCGTAAAGAAGTTGAATCTATAAATGTAGGAGATATAGCAATTATTGCTGGTATTCCTGATGTATATATAGGAGAAACATTTTGTGATAATATAACAACTGCATCACTACCTTCTATTGCTATCGATGAACCTACTATCTCTTTAAACTTTTTAGTCAACGATTCTCCATTTGCAGGACGTGAAGGTAAGTATGTAACTTCTCGTCAGATAAGAGAAAGACTAGAAAAGGAACTTGAGATAAATGTAGGACTTCGTATTAGTTTTGATAAGCCAGATGAAGAAGAAGTTCAAGAAGGTTACTTGGTTTACGGAAGAGGTGAATTACATATAGCGATTTTGCTTGAGAATATGCGTCGTGAAGGTTATGAATTACAAGTTTCTCAACCTCACGTAATTGTCAAAGAAGAAGATGGACAAAAGCTTGAACCTTATGAAGAAGTAACTATCGATGTCAGAACTGATGTATCAGGTGCAGTCATAGAGAAGCTTACAGGACGTCGTGGACTGATAACTAATATGCATGAAAAAGATGGAATAAATAGATTGCTTATGGAAATTCCTACTAGAGGATTGCTTGGTTATAGAGGTCAATTCGTAGTTGATACAAAGGGTGAAGGTATTTTGGCTTCAAGATTTATAGGATTTAAAGAATATGCTGGAGAGATAAAAAAACGTGATGTAGGATCTATGACATCTATGGTAAATGGTAAAGTAGCTGCTTTCTCTCTTTGGACACTGCAAGAAAGAGGCATTTTGTATGTAGAACATGGTGATGAAGTGTATGAAGGTATGGTTATAGGTAACGTTACAAAAGGAGATGAAATGTCTGTAAATCCAACAAAAGGTAAGCAACTCTCAAATATGCGTTCTAGTGGTACTGATGAAGCAGTAAATGTAAAACCCCCTTATAAACTTTCAATTGAAAGAGCATTAGAAGTAATGGCTGATGATGAATTCTTGGAAATTACACCCAAAAATGTTCGTTTACGTAAAAAGCTTTTAACTGATCAAGATAGATCAAAAGCGAAAACTGTAGCAGGAAAAAAATAATTTTATTTTAATATAATATTAAGTT
>CAIOXR010000057.1 GCA_903862375.1 uncultured bacterium | reverse complement strand
TTATATTATTAATAATCTTCATATATTAATCATTTTGCCAGTTAAGTAAATAAGTAATTAACGACATCGTTTTTTTATTACCAGCGCTTCCATTTGTATAAGAAACAATTGCTTCAACTTTTACTTGATTATTATTATATCCACTAACCATAGACATTTTAATAGTCCTATTAAATCTACTTAATACACCATCATCATAATTATAAAAAGATCCATAATCATCTCCATTCCTGTCTACATAATTTATATTTTTACAACCTCCACTTCCACATCCTTCAACTACGAGCAAAGAAGGTGAACCATTAAAATCGTTTACATCTATAATACAACCATTATCTGAAAAACACATAGTTTTGCTATCTTTATCCCCATACTTATTTAAAAAAGTAGTCCAATCTGTAGAATTATTACTACCTTGAAAAACTAATGTGTCTCTAGTATTTCTTATTGAATCTATAGCTTCTTGTAATAGATAATTAGCAATTATTTCATTGCTTGTATATTTAGCAGTCGATATAGAACTTGAAGTAAGTCCAAGCATTGAAGCAATCGAAACAGTTAATATAAATACTGCAATCATTGCTTCAATTATAGTAAAACCACTATTTTTTTGTTTATAAAATTTATTCATATTATTTCTCAACTGAACGTTGTGATACCATAGTTTGTATCGAGAATGGAGTCCCCATCCCACCGACAGTTACAACACCCTTAATGGCAATTCTAACACTAGGCTGTTGATTATCACTTAATTCTGCACCACTTACATAAAATCTTAAATAACTGATCTCTACCTTGTCAGAAACTATATCTATACACGAATTCGCTTTTGTACATTTTTGTAATTTATTGTTATATAATTGATAAGCGTATCTTTTTAAAATTTCTGGTGGTTTGGTTTGTGGAATAAATGCAATTTTTTTACCTACTTGACTGCTATTACAATTTTTTGTAAGAGTTGTATCACTATAATTAATAGTATCACCTGAGGACAAACAATAATAATTCGTGCCCATACGTAAATCACGTGTCATACTCTCCATAGCAAAATTTATATTATCAACTGCAATACGAAGCTTATTTGCAGATTTTGCTGCATTTGAAGTTGAAACAAGTGAACCTAATCCCATTACCATGACTATCGTAAATATCGTAGTAGATACCATTAATTCTATAAGTGTAAAACCTTTAATACTATTCTTTAATTTCATTTTTAAAATCATAAATTAATTTGTACTTATCTGACCAGTACTTTGAACTGTAATAATTCTAGTCTTTTCAGCATTACCGACTCTTCCATTTGAAATAACAATACTAACACTGGAGATTGTATCTTTATCCTTACATATATTTGAAACCTTGTAACAAAAAGTTGCTTCAGCTCCAGGTCTAGTGAAAGTAATATCCATAGATTCTGCATTATATGAACTACCATTATTATAACTTATTGATTTTATTTTATTCAAACCAGTAAGATTAAAAAGTTCTACACATTCTCCAGTACTACAATCATTCCCTAGCGGGACATCATATATTTCATCACTGGATGAAAATAATATAAAATATTTATTTGAACCTGAAATTTTATTATTACTATTTAAATCTGCTGTAGAAAAATGAATACCGTACTTATTAGTAAATATTTTATCACCATTTGATTCAAAGCCACGAGCACCTATAGCATAACCTTGAGCTTTTCGTAAAGCAAGAGCTATATCATTCGTAAGATTCTCTAAAGAAGTATTTGATTTGAAATCAGTCCCATTCAAAATAACCATCCCTGAGATAATTATAAAAATAGAAACAACAACCATAAGCTCTATAAGAGTAAGACCTTTATGGCTAAATCTATCATTAGTATGATGTAATTTATTTCTAAAAAAACTCAATTTATTTTTTATTATTTTATTCAAATTAAAATTCATAATAATTTGATTATCTAAAATATACTTGCTAATGTAAAAATATTCATATTAAATAAAAATATAACAAAAAAACTTATAATCAAAAATGGAGCAAAGGGAATTTCAGTCTTCATATTAATTTTTTTATTTACAAAAAACATTATGAATAAGCTTATAATTGCACCAATCCAAAAAGATAAAACAACCGATGCAAGTCCTTGATATACACCTAACATCCACCCGATACCCAGCATAAGCTTTGCATCTCCTAATCCCATCCATTTACCTTTTGAAACTAACCATAAAAATGCAAAAGGTAAAGCTAATAATGGCCCAGCGATAATGTTTAACAAACTAGGTAAGATGAATAATGGTTTTGGTATAATGCTTAAAGATACAGATGAAGTAGACCAACTACCCAAACTAGTATAATTTATAAAAATTGATAGAAAAGATATAACTATAAAAGTATATACAAGAGTATCAGGAATAATCTTATGCCTAAGATCATATACAGATATAACTATTAAAAGTGAGAAAACAAATACATAAATAATTACAAATAATATATAAATAATAGGTGAAAAAAATAATATATAATAAAAATGAAAAGCAACTAAAACAAACATAAGACCTGTAATAAGCTCTACCAGTGGATACTGGTGAGAGATACTTTCTGCGCAACGTCTGCATTTACCAAGCTGGAATAAATATGAAAAGACCGGTATAAGCTCATACCAACGTAATGTTCTATTACAAGTCATACAGATAGACCTACCCTTCACTATAGACTTACCTGAATTAAATCGAAATATAACAACATTTAAAAAGCTCCCAATAATAGTTCCTAGTAAAAAAATAAAAATATAAATAAGTAAATTCATGTTTATATTATATCACTAAACATAAAAAATATAAACAAAAATATTATATATTCAGATACTGAATCACTATCTAATTTAAAACACAAAAAATAGCCACCTGAAAGTGACTATTTTTTTATTTATAATTTTATTTATAAAAAATATCTAACTAATTTTCTATGAACAAGAGCTAGATGACAATGTACAAATTACGTTTGTACTTGCGGTAGTAGCATTAATTATGAATGTACCTGTGTAATTTGTCCATGTTGATGCTGTTGGAGCACCAGCACTAGCGGCATAAGCTGAACTACTTGGTAATGCAGGCCAGACTATAGTGTGACCTGGTTGTGCAACAGCAGCAACTGCTCCTGATGCGGAAGCAGGTGTTATACAGATAGTAGTACCTGCTACTGGAACTCCAGTTGCTGTTTGAGCAACAGAACCAGCCTTCACGTTTACATATCCACCATCGTCAACACAAGAAATTATTTCTGACATAACCGATCTAACACTAGCAACGGTTGATGCACGATTTGCCTTATTTTTACCTGAAGACAATGATGCTAAAACTACTGATGCTAATATACCAATAATAGCGATAACGACTAACAATTCGATCAATGTAAAACCTTTCGAATGATTAGAACTATGTTTCAAATAATTTGTATACAAATTAATAAAACTGAAACCTTTATTATTTATCATAATTCATTTTCCTCTTACGAGGAAAATATTAATTTATAT